>NZ_JBQYLP010000063.1:0-33175 GCF_052683555.1 Burkholderia sp. BC1 | reverse complement strand
CATCTCGCCTGCAACTTCGGAAGTTGGTCCATTGATCAGCGTTTCCCTAGCCGCGCCGCGTTTCGGCCGGCGCGCCCGCGCACGGCCCGCGAACGGGCCGGAACGCGGTGCGGCCGCGCGTCGTCAGGCCTGTTCGTTGCGGCCGAGGTAGTCGAGCTTGCCGAGCTCGACGCCGTTGTGGCGCAGGATGTCGTACGCCGTCGTGACGTGGAAGAAGAAGTTCGGCAGCACGAAGTGCAGCAGGTACGACTGGCCGGTGAATTCGATCGGGCCGACGCGCATCTTCAGCACGATCTGGCGCGTTTCGCTGCCGTCGATCTGCGCGGCGTCGAAGCTTTTCAGATAGTCGATCGTCTTCTGGACGCGCGCGTGCAGTTCGTCGAACGTCTGTTCGACGTCCGGGTAGCTCGGGATGTCGACGCCGGCGAGCCGCGCCGCGCAGCCCTTGGCGGTGTCGGTCGCGATGTAGACCTGGCGCACGAGCGGCAGCATGTCCGGATAGAGACGCGCGCCGACGAACACCGACGGATCGATCTGCTTTTCGGCCGCGTGCGCCTGTGCCTTGCCGAGGATGTGCTGCAGGTTGGTGAGGCCGCGGATCAGCACGGGCAGCGAAGCCTGGTACATCGAGATGGACATGGGGACGACTCCTTGAGGAAGAGGACGGCCGCGGTGCGGCGCGCGTTCGTTGCGGCGCCGAAACCGCGGTCGTCGCATCTTAGCGCGGCCGGGCGGGGCGTGCCTGGCGCGTGATTGCCGCGCGCTTATGAGGCGCGTGGTCGCCGCCGTAATCGGCGCCGCGGGGAACGGTGGGTCGAAAGGCGCGGCGCTTGCGGGCGCAGTGCCGGTTCGTTTTACGTCTTCAGTTGCGTTGTAACCAGTCGACGATCCGCCGGTATCGGTCCGCGATGTTCGCCGGCGACTGCGGCACATGATCGTCGCCCCAGTAGCGGATCAGCCGCACGTCGCGCCCGAGCTGCGCGAGCGTCGCGAACATCCGCTCGCTCTGCTCGAGCGGCACGTAGTCGGCGTCGCCGTGGATCAGCAGCAGCGGCGTCGTGATCCGCGCCGCGTGCCGGATCGGACTGATCGCATGATAGGCGTGCGGATCCGCGCACGGGTCTGCGTCGAGGCTCCAGCTGTTGTCGGCCAGCAGCTTGCCGAGCAGCTCGAACCGCTCGGCGCGCGCGTCGTGGCCGGTTTCGTAACGCAGGCGCGGATCGAGCGACGCATGGAGCGCGGCTGCATCGCTGATGCCGGCGCTCGAAATGCCCGAGCGGAACATCGACGTGTGCGCGAGCAGCATCATCGTCGCCCAGCCGCCGAGGCTCTGGCCGTATAGATGCAGCCGGTCGCGATCGACGTAGCCGGCCGCAGCCGCCGCATCGACGGCCGCGCAGACGTCATCGAGCATCCGCGATGCCATCGACGCCGGCTCGACGCCCGCCACGCTGCGCAGGTCGACGTCGACGACGACGAAGCCGTGCGCGGCCAGCGGATGAAAGTTGAACGGCAGCGGGCAATCCGGTTCGTGAAACATGTGTGGATCACGGTGCGCGGCCCGGTCGTGCGGATACACCCAGACGATCGCCGGCATCGGCGCGCCCGCGTAGTCCGGCGGCAGAAGCAGGTCGACGTAGCGTGGCCGGCCAGGCTCCGCGCCGCGGCACGGCAACCGCCGCGGCGTGCCGGCCGCGATCCGGGCGAGATGCCGGTTCGTCTCGAACACGATGTCGGGCGCGCTTGAGCCCGTTCGGCGGATCGTCAGCCGCGTCGCGTCGCGCGCGTGTTCGACGAAGGCCGCATAGCGGTCGTCCGCGCCCGGCGATACGCGCTCCCGGCGGATGCCGTCGCGAGCGGGCGGCGCGTCGACGTCGACGGCGGGCGTTGCGGGTACCGGCGACTCGGGCGACAGTCCGACCCGTACGCATTCGTCGTGCGTTAGCGGATCGAGCGAGCGGGCGCCCGGTGCGAACGCCCACCAGTCCGGTGCCGGTGGGACAGGGGCGGTGCCGAACGAGTCGCTGTCGAGCACATCGGCGGTCGACTGCCGACCGCGCGAGCACGCTTCCCATGCGTCATGCGCGTTCGCGAACAGGCGGCGCGGCAGATTCATCGCGATCGGCGTGCGGCCTTCGGCGAGCAGCGGCAGTGCGACGCGACCGTCCGCGAGCCACCTCAACGGGCCGTCGCGGTCCGGCGACGCGAGATCGACGCTGCGCGTCGTCGGGATCGGCGTCACGGCCGCGGTGGACGGATCGATCAGCACGGCATGCACGCAATCGTCGTCGACGGACAGCGCGATTGCCGCGATCCAGCGACCGTCGGGCGACCATGTCGGCGAGCCGAACGCGTGTCCGGCCCGCACGTCGCCCGCGAGCCGGCGCAGCGTACGGTCGGCAAATTGGAAGAGATACAGCTCAGCGCGGTCGAGGCCGGCGAGATAAGGACGATCGAAGCGGCGCGCGTCGGCGAGCGGCCGGATGACGGCAAAGCAGACCGAACCGCCGTCGGGCGAGAGCGCGCAAGTGGCGCCGTGATAGCGCTGGAAGTCGTCGAGCGACAGCAGATCGTCGACGGTGAAGCGACGCTGCGGTGCGCAGCGGGGGAGGGAGGCCGTCACGCGGGCTCCTGGTCGGGTCGCCGAGAGCCGGTAGACCGCGCGCAGCGGCCGCGAGTTCCGGATGCGGCTCGCGACGGCCGCCGCCCTCGGGCGGCAGGCGCATCGCGTCGCGCCGTCGTCAGTCCTGGCTCGCGCCCTGCGACATCGTCAACATCCGCTCCACATAGCGCGCAATCATGTCGACTTCGAGGTTGACCTGGTCGCCGGCCTTCAGGTGGCGCAGCGTCGTCACCTCGACCGTATGGGGAATCAGGTTGATCGAGAACTCGGAGCCGTCCGGGCGATCCTCGACCGCGTTGACGGTCAGGCTCACGCCGTTCACTGTGATCGAGCCCTTGTACGCGAGATAGCGGCCGAGCTCGCGCGGCGCGACGATCCGCAGCTCGTGCGATTCGCCGACCGGCGCGAAGCGCGACACGGTGCCGAGCCCGTCGACGTGGCCCGACACGATATGGCCGCCGAGCCGGTCGTGCGCGCGCAGCGCCTTCTCGAGATTCACGTCGCCCGGCTGCGCGAGCCCGACCGTGCGGTTCAGGCTTTCGCGCGACACGTCGACGTCGAAGGTCGTGTCGGTCTTGGCGATCACCGTCATGCAGGCGCCCTGGATCGCGATGCTGTCGCCGAGCGCGACGTCCGCGAGGTCGAGGCCGCCGGCATTCACGGTCAGCCGCACGCCGGCGTCCGGCGACGCGCCGAGCGGATTGATCGATTCGATGCGGCCGACTGCCGCGACAATTCCGGTAAACATCGTGACGATTCCGTTCAATGAGTGGCGGGGGGCGGCGCGATACGCGCCAGAATCCGCAGATCGTCGCCGATCCGCTCGATATGGTGGAACACGAGCCGCGTGCGTGCGTCGAGGCTGGCCGGCGCGGCGAGATCGAACATGCCGGCCGCGTCGGCGCCGAGCAGGCTCGGCGCCAGATAGACGAGCAGCTCGTCGACGCACCGTTCGCGCAGCAGCGAACCGTTCAGCTTGTGGCCGGCCTCGACATGCAGCTCGTTGATGCCGCGCGCGCCGAGCGCCGACAGCATCGCGCCGAGGTCGACCTTGCCGTGCGCATTCGCGAGCGACACGATTTCCGCGCCGCGCGCCTTCAGCGCGCTCGCGCGCGCTTCGCCGTCCGCGTCGAGCCGGCCGCAGAAGATCAGCAGGGGCGCGCCTTCGAGCAGCCGCGCGTCGAGCGGCAGCTCGAGCCGGCTGTCGACGAGCACGCGCTGCGGCTGGCGCGGCGTGTCGATGCCGCGCACGGTCAGCTGCGGATCGTCTTCGCGCACGGTGCCGATTCCGGTCAGGATCGCGCACGCGCGCGCACGCCACGCGTGTCCGTCGGCGCGCGCCGCTTCGCCGGTGATCCACTGGCTTTCGCCGGACGGCAGCGCGGTGCGGCCGTCGAGCGATGCGGCGGCCTTCATCCGCACCCACGGGCGGCCGCGCGTCATCCGCGACACGAAGCCGATGTTCAGCTCGCCCGCCTCATGCGCGAGCAGCCCGCAGCGCACGTCGATGCCCGCATCGCGCAGCATCCCGAGGCCGCGCCCCGACACCAGCGGATTCGGATCTTCCATCGCGGCGACGACCTTCGCGACACGCGCTTCGATCAGCGCGTTCGCGCACGGCGGCGTGCGGCCGAAGTGGCTGCAGGGCTCGAGCGTCACGTAGACGGTCGAGCCGGCCACGTCGTGGCCGCGCGCGCGCGCATCCTTCAGCGCCTGCACTTCCGCATGGTCCTGGCCCGGCGGCTGCGTGTGGCCTTCGCCGATCACCTCGCCGTGCTTGACGATCACGCAGCCGACGCGCGGGTTCGGCGTGGTCGTATACATGCCGCGTGCAGCGAGCGCGAGCGCGCGCTGCATGTGGGCGAAGTCGATGTCCGAAAACATGCGCGCGCCCGCTCAGGCGGCGAGGGCCGCGAACGCGCGGCGCGCGGCCGCGAGCGTCGCGTCGATCACCGCGTCGTCGTGCGTGCTCGACACGAAGCCCGCTTCGTACGCGGACGGCGCGAAATACACGCCTTCGTCGAGCATCAGGTGAAAGAAGCGGTTGAAGCGCTCGATGTCGCTCTTCGTGACTTCGGCGAAGCTCGTCGGCACGCGCTCGGCGAAGTACAGGCCGAACATCGCGCCGATCGAGTCGGCCGCGAACGGCACGCCAGCCGCGCGCGCTTCGGCCGCGAGGCCGTCGGCGAGCCGCTTGGTCTGTGCAGTGAGCGCATCGTAGAAGCCGGGCGCCTGGATCAGCTGCAGCGTCTTCAGGCCCGCGGCGACCGCGATCGGGTTGCCCGACAGCGTGCCGGCCTGGTACACGCCGCCGAGCGGCGCGAGATGGGCCATGATGTCGCGGCGGCCGCCGAACGCGGCGGCCGGCATCCCACCGCCGATCACCTTGCCGAGGCAGGTCAGGTCGGCCGCGATCCCGTAGTGCGCCTGCGCGCCGCCGAGCGCGACACGGAAGCCGCACATCACTTCGTCGAAGATCAGCACGGCGCCGTGCTTCGTGCACAGCGCGCGCAGTGCGTTGAGGAACGCCGGCGTGCCGCGCACGAGGTTCATGTTGCCGGCGACGGGCTCGACGATCACGGCCGCGATTTCGTCGCCGAACGCGCCGAACGCTTCTTCGAGCGCGGCGACGTTGTTGTATTCGAGGACGGTCGTGTGTTTCGCGATGTCGGCGGGCACGCCGGCCGAGGTCGGATTGCCGAACGTCAGCAGGCCGGAACCGGCCTTCACGAGCAGGCTGTCCGCGTGACCGTGGTAGCAGCCTTCGAACTTGACGATGCGGCTGCGGCCGGTGAAGCCGCGTGCGAGCCGCAGCGCGCTCATCGTCGCTTCGGTGCCGCTCGACACCATCCGCACTTGCTCGATCGACGGCACGAGCTTGCAGATCTCTTCGGCGATCTCGATCTCGGCCTCGGTCGGCGCGCCGAACGAGAAGCCGTCGGCGAGCACCTTCTGTACGGCGTCGAGCACCTCGGGGTGCACGTGGCCGACGATCATCGGGCCCCACGAGCCGATGTAGTCGATGTACTGCTTGCCGTCGGCATCCCAGAAGTACGGGCCTTGCGCGCGTGCGACGAAGCGCGGGGTGCCACCGACCGAACGGAACGCGCGAACCGGCGAGTTGACGCCGCCGGGAATGGTCTTCTGGGCGCGTTCGAAGAGGATCTGATTGTTGGACATGAGCGAAACCTGCGAGAGAACGGCGCGGGGCCTGTGCACGGGCCGCGGCGCCTGGGCGGAACGATCGTCCGATTGTACCGGAGACGCGCGCGGCCAGCCGGGCCGCGGGTTGCGGCCTTTCGGCGCGTCGTGCCGGCCGCTTCCGATCGGGGTGCGTGCCGCCTGCCGCCCCGTTATCGCGGCGGCTTGCGCCGGCCGCCGGTCAGTTCGGCCCAGCGCTTTTCGAGCGGGCCTTCGACCATCGGCTTGATCGACGTGCCGGAGGTCTGCGCGTCCCACGTTTGCACCGAGTACGGATGCACGCGCAGCGCGTCGCGCGGGATCACCACGTCCTGATGGCCGTCGACGAGCCAGTCGTAGACGAAATCGATGCAGAGCCGGTAGCCGCGCTTCGTCGTCGGGTCGGGCACCTCGTACGGTGCGCGCGTCACGTAGCCCGATCCGAATACGCCCTTCGGCGCCTGCGCGACGCGATGCAGGAACACGCGGTCGCCCGGCAGGATGCCGCGCGCGAAGCCGCAGCCCCAGACGTCGTGCACGGCCTCGCCGGCCTTCACGCGCGCGGCGACATCGGGCAGTTCGGGCCACGGCCACTTCTTGGGGCTCCAGATCAGCAGGAAGGCGGTCATCGGTTCGAGGCGCATTGGTCAGACAACGGACGCAAGCTTAATGCAATTCGTGCTCGCACCGCGCGCGGATACGGCCCGTATTCCGGCGCGTCGGGCGGCCGTGTCACCGCGCGCACGGTCGTGCGAAAAAAGTTGCGCGTACAATCATGCTCCTGAGCGCGCCGCATACGGCGCGACTTCGTCCAGACCGCCACGCGCGCCGCGAAGCGCGCGGGCTTCGACCCGGAATCCCATGTCTCACGTCGTCCGGCGCCGGCCCGATGCCCGGCTGATCCTGTTGCTCGGCGCGCTGGCCGCGTGCGGGCCGATCGCTACCGACATGTACCTGCCGAGCCTGCCGTCGATCGCGCAAGGCTTCTCCGTCAGCCCGGGCGCCGCGCAGCGCACGCTGACGAGCTTCATGGCCGGCTTCTCGATCGGCATGCTGCTGTACGGCCCGCTGTCCGACACCTGGGGCCGCAGGCCCGTGCTGCTCGGCGGTATTGCGCTGTTTACGCTCGCGAGCGTCGGCTGCTTCGTGTCGACGTCGATCGACATGCTGATCGTCGTGCGCTTTCTGCAGGCGCTCGGCGCCGGTGCGGCGTCGGTGCTTGCGCGGGCGATCGCGCGCGATGCGCACGAGCCGACCGATGCGGCGAAAGTGCTGTCGATGGTCGCGATCGTCACCGCGGTCGGCCCGCTGCTCGCGCCGCTGATCGGCGGACAGATCCTGCGCTTTGCCGGCTGGCGCGGCGTGTTCGTCGTGCTCGCCGCGTTCGGCGCGCTATGCGCGGCGACCGCGTATCTGCGCGTGCCCGAAACCTGGCCGAAGGAGCGGCGCAAGAGCGCGGCCGTGCTGGCGTCGTTCGCGTCGTACGGGCGCATCCTGTCCGACCCCGTCGCGTGGGGTCACATGCTGTGCGGCGGGATGGCATTCGCGTCGATGTTCTCGTACATCACCGCGACGCCGTTCGTCTACATCGAATATTTCCACGTGTCGCCTCAGCACTACGGCCTGCTGTTCGGGCTCAACGTGGTCGGCATCATGATCGGCAACTTCACGAATACGCGGCTCGTCGGCCGGCTCGGCTCGCTGCGCATCATCTCGGCCGCGTCGCTCGTGAGCTGCGTCGCGTCGCTCGCGGTCGCGCTCGTCGCGCTGACGGGGTGGGGCGGGTTGTGGTCGATCGTCGTCTGCCTGTTCTTCGTCGTCGGCGTGGTCGGGATTCTGTCCGCGAACTGCACGACCGACCTGATGCATCGCTATCCGCACAACGCGGGCGCGTCGGCGGCCGTGTTCGGTGCGATGCAGCTCGCGCTCGGCGCGCTCGCGAGCGTCGCCATCGGCGTGCTTGCGGACGGCACGCCGTTCGCGATGGGCGTGACGATCGGTGTGACCGGCGTGCTCTGTTTCGTCGGACGTTATCTCGTGCTGCGCTGGCACGGGCGGCCGGTCAAAGCGGCCGCCTGAGCGCGTCGCCGCATGCAAAACGCCACCGCGCGCGCTTGCGCCGGTGGCGTTTTGCTTTGGGCACGCGCAGGCGCGCCCACGAGCGCGCTGCGTCAGTCGCGCGCAACGTCCTTCGCGGCCGGCGACGCGCCGTGGCTGAGCCAGTCGAGCACGTCGGCCGTTTCCTCGTCGTTCGCGCGCGCCTTCGCCTGCGCGAGCGCTTCGGGTAGCGCGTCGTTCGGCGATGCGCGGCGGATCGCGACGCCGACCGCGAGGATGTCGATCATCAGCAGATGCAGGATCCGCGAGATCATCGACAGCTGCGACTCGCGCATCTCGATGTGATCGGTCTCGAGCGCGACGGTCGCGCGCTTCGCGAGCGGCGTATTGCTCGACGTGATCGCGATCACCTTCGCGCCCGCCTGCATCGCGACCTCGAGCACGCGCAGCAGCTCGGGCGCACGTCCCGATTTCGACACCGCGACGATCACGTCGCCCTTGCCGAGCAGCGCCGCGGAGGCAGCCTGCATGTACAGGTCGCCGTACGCGATGGTCGGAATGCCGAAGCGGAAGAACTTGTAATGCGCGTCCTGCGCGACGATGTTCGAGTTGCCGAGCCCGTAGAACTCGATGCGGCGCGCGCCGTTCAGGATCTCGATCGCGTTCTCGACATGCTCGAAATTCAGATGCTCGCGCAGTTGCAGGATCGCGGACACCGTGTTGTCGAGCACCTTCGCGCCGAAGTCGGTCGCCGTGTCGCCGAGATGCACCTGGCTGTGGCTCATCGGAATCGTGCCGGTGAGCCCGGTCGCGAGCTTCAGCTTGAAGTCGGACAGCCCCTGGCAGCCGAGCGAGCGGCAGAAGCGGATCACGGTCGGCTGGCTCACGTCGGCCTTGCGCGCGATGTCGACGATCGGATCGTTGATGATCGAGCGCGGATGGTTCAGCGCGAGATCGGCGACGCGGCGTTCGGCCGGCGTCAGCGCGTCGCGCATCTGGCGGATCCGTTCGAATACCGCCGACGATGCGCCGCCCGAGCGGTTCGACAGCTGCTCCGCGAGAATCGCCGACACACCGAGGAACGCCGGATATTCGGCGGTGATCAGGTAGGTCGGGATGTTCTGCAGATAGTGCGTGAAGCGGCCCTTCGCCTCGAAGCGCGCGCGGAACGACGAGCGCGTGAACAGTTCGCCGAGCTTCAGCGCGACGCCGCCGCCGATATAGACGCCGCCGAGCGCGCCGAGCGTCAGCGCGACGCTGCCCGCGAACGAGCCGAGGATGCCGCAGAAGCACTCGACCGTCTCGAGCGCGAGCGCATCTCCCGCATGCGCGCGCTCGACGACTTCGGCGGTGTCGACGCTCGCGGCGACGCGCTTCTTGTCGCGCGCGGCGAGCGCGCGATAGATGATCTCGATGCCGGGCCCCGCGCAGACGCGCTCGAACGACACGTGCGGAAACTTCTTGCGCGCGTACTGCAGCACGAGATCCTCGCGTTCGTCCTGCGGCGCGAACGACGCGTGGCCGCCTTCGCTGCCGAGCGCGATCCAGCGGTCGTCGGCGGGAATCAGTCCCGACACGCCGAGCCCCGTGCCGGGCCCGAGCAGCCCGATCACGCTGTTCTGGCGGCGCGCGCCGCCGCCGATCTGCACGCGCTGCGCGTCGGTCAGCCCCGGCAGCGCCATCGCGAGCGCCGTGAAGTCGTTGACGACGAGCAGCGTATCGAAGCCGAGCGCGCGGCGCGTCGCCTCGATCGAGAAGCTCCAGTCGTGGTTCGTCATCGTCACCTGATCGCCGTCGACCGGATTCGCGATCGCGATCGCCGCATGGTTCACGCGGCTGATCTTCACGTCTTTCAGGTATTTGCGGATCGCATCGGTGAGCGTCGGGTAATCGGCGCCGGGATACACGCGGATCTGCGTGATCTCGCCCGGCCCGGTTTCCAGCGCGAAGCGCGCGTTGGTGCCGCCGACGTCCGCGAGCAGGCGCGGGCCGTCGGCATGCTGGCCCGCGACGACGGCCTTACTTTGCGCACCAGTAGACATCGAGCTTGGTCCCCTTGTCGTTGGCCAGTTGGGAAATCGCGTTCTTCTGCAGCGACGCGGCCGCGGCGTCGAGCACTTCGCGCTTGCGGTCGCCCGCGATCAGCAGGAACAGGCGCCCGACGCGCTTGAGCGCATCGAGCGACAGGCTCACGCGCGCGTGCGGCGCGGCGCCCGGATGCACGGCGACGAAACGCTCGGGCGTCGCGATCGCGTGATCCCATTCGGGCGCGTCCGCGAAGATCGACGCGGTGTGGCCGTCCTCGCCCATGCCGAGCACGGCGACGTCGGGCACGCGGTAGTCGGGGTTGGCGTTCAGCGCGGCGACATGCGCGTCGAGCGCGGCGCGCGTGTCGACGAGCGGCAGGAAGCGGGCGGGCGCGGCTACGTGTTGCAGCAGCGTGTCGCGTACGAGCCGCGCGTTGCTTGCCGCATCGTCGTCCGGCACCCAGCGGTCGTCGACCAGCGTCACGTCGACGCCGGCCCAGTCGAGCGCCGCGTGCGACAGCGTTTGCAGGAACGGGCGCGGGCTCGTGCCGCCGGACACCGCGAGCAGCGGCCGCGCGGGCCGCGCGCGTGCCGCGCGCAGCGCGTCGCCGACGGCCTGCGCGAGCGCTTCGCTTTGCGCTTCCTGGGTGTCGAAAGCGTGGATCTCGATCACATCTCCTCCGGACTGCTTTGTCTGTTCAAATCGTGTCGTTCATGCGACGCGATGCCGGGCCGCCGTGCGGCGCGGCGACGCGCGCATCAGTTTTCTTCTTCGAGCCAGCACGTGCCGTGCTGCGCGAGCATCGCGCTCGACGCGGCCGGCCCCCACGTGCCTGCCGCATAGGGCTTCGGCGGCTTCAGCGAGCGCGCCCATTCGTTGAGGATCGGCTCGACCCAGCGCCACGCGGCTTCCTGCTCGTCGCGGCGCACGAACAGCGCGAGGCGACCGTTGATCACGTCGAGCAGCAGGCGCTGATACGCCTCCATCTGTCCTTCCTTGAAGAACTGATCGAACGCGAGATCGAGGTGCACGCTGGCAAGATTCATTCCCTCGCCCGGCTGCTTCGCGAGGCAGTAGAGGCGAATCGTCTCGTTCGGCTGCAGGCGGATCACGAGGCGGTTCGCGCCGGGACGCAGCGCGGTCGGCCCGAGCGCCGAATGCGGGACCGGCCGGAAATTGACGACGATCTCCGCGACGCGATCGGCGAGCCGCTTGCCGGTGCGCAGGAAGAACGGCACGCCGGCCCAGCGCCAGTTTTCGATTTCCGCCTTCAGCGCGACGAACGTTTCGGTCTGGCTGTCGGGCTTCACGCCCGGTTCGGTCGCATAGGCGGGCACCTGTACGCCCTTGATCACGCCCGCATGATACTGGCCGCGCACCGCGACCTTGCCGATGTCGCGCGGATCGACCGGCTTCAGCGCGCGCAGCACGCGCAGCTTTTCGTCGCGCACGGAATCGGAATCCATCGAGTGCGGCGGCTCCATCGCAACGATCGACAGCAGCTGCAGCAGGTGGTTCTGCACCATGTCGCGCAGCGCGCCCGTATTGTCGTAGAAATCGCCGCGCGCTTCGACGCCGAGCTCCTCGGCGATCGTGATCTGGATGCTCTCGACCCACTCGCGGCGCCACAGCGGCTCGAACAGCGCGTTGCCGAAGCGCAGCGCGAGCAGGTTCTGCACGGGCTCCTTGCCGAGGTAGTGGTCGATCCGGTAGATCTGCTCTTCCGCGAAGATTTCGCCGACCGCGTCGTTGATCGCGTTCGACGAGCGCAGGTCGTAGCCGAGCGGCTTCTCGAGCACGATGCGCGAGCCTTCGTTGAGCCCGACCGATGCGAGCGCCTTGCAGATCGGCACGAACAGCGACGGCCCCGTCGCGAGATAGAACACGCGGATGCCGGGCAGCGGCTCGACCGCATCGCGCAGCACCACGTAGTCTTCCGCGCGGCCGAGGTCGAGCTTCACGTATTCGATGCGCTCGAGGAAGGACTGCCACGCAGCCTGATCGAATGCGCTGCCCGCCGCCTTCGCCGCGTGCGGCTTCACGTGCGTGTCGACCCATTCGAGATACCCGGCCCGATCCGATTCGTGCCGCGCGACGGCAACGATCCGGCCGCTTTGCGCGAGCATGTTCGCGCGGTGCGCTTCGAACAGCGCAGGCAGGATCTTGCGCATCGACAGATCGCCGGTGCCGCCGAAAAGTACGAAGGTAAAGCTGGAATCGGTATGCATGTGTCTCCGCCGGTTTGGGGGTGCTGGGAAGCGATCCGTAGTGCGATAAAAATATTTTTGACACTGAATTGTAGTTTAACTACAATCCGCCGCAAGGGGTAGCACCCGGGCGAAGAAAAAAATGAAGTGCGGCCGATGAACTGCGCGCGCTTCGCCTGCGGGAGCGCCTTGTGCCGAATGTTATCGGACATTGGCGGCGCGCATCGTCCGCGCGCCGTCGGCCCCGGGCTCGTGCCGCTTCGCGGCGGGCCAGAAACACAAGAGGAGACATGCAGTTGAATCTCAAGTCACGCTTTCTGTAAGAGCCCGGCCGGTCATCGGCCCCGTACGCGCCATGCGTCTCGCGGCTCGATTTCCCCGTCGTTATCAAGAAGCCGTTCCCGGTGAGGGAACTTCACGAGTTGATTCAGTCTGGAGGAGATAAGGAATGAAAGTTCGCTCGATCATGGGCGCGCTCTGCGCCGCAGGTCTGATGGCCGGCGCGATGGCGGCGCAGGCGGCCGAGAACGTCACGGTGCTGCACTGGTGGACTTCGGGCGGCGAGTCGAAGGCCGTCGGCGTGCTGAAGGACGACCTGCAGAAGCAGGGCTACGTGTGGAAGGACTTCGCGGTCGCGGGCGGTGCGGGTGCAGCGGCGATGACGGCGCTGAAGACCAAGGTGATCAGCGGCGATGCGCCGTCGGCGGCGCAGATCAAGGGCCCGCTGATTCAGGACTGGGCCGATCAGGGCGTGCTCGTGAACATCGATTCGGCCGCCGGCGACTGGAAGCAGAACCTGCCGCCGGAAATCGACAAGATCATGAAGTACAAGGGCCATTACGTCGCTGCGCCGTTCTCGGTGCACCGCGTGAACTGGCTCTACATCAACAAGGCTGCGCTCGACAAGGTCGGCGCCAAGGTGCCCACCACCTGGCCCGAGTTCTTCGCGGTCGCCGACAAGCTCAAGGCCGCCGGCATCCAGCCGGTCGCGATGGGCGGCCAGCCGTGGCAGGACCTGACGCTGTGGGAAGACGTCGTGCTGTCGCAGGGCGCCGCGTTCTACAAGAAGGCGCTCGTCGATCTCGACCAGGCGACGCTGACGTCGCCGCAGATGGTGTCGGTGTTCGACACCGTGCGCAAGATCCAGGGTTACTTCGACGCGGGCCGTAACGGCCGCGACTGGAACCTCGCGACCGCGATGGTCATCAACGGCAAGGCCGGCATGCAGTTCATGGGCGACTGGGCGAAGGGCGAGTTCGAGAACGCGGGCAAGAAGGCGGGCAAGGACTACATCTGCGCGCCGGTGCCGGGCACGAGCAACGCGTACACGTTCAACGTCGACTCGTTCGTGTTCTTCCAGCAGAAGGGCCAGAAGGCTGCGACGCCGGGCCAGCTCGCGCTCGCGAAGACGATCATGACGCCGGAATTCCAGGAGCAGTTCAGCCTGCTGAAGGGCTCGATTCCGGTGCGTCTCGGCGTGAAGATGGACAAGTTCGACGACTGCGCGAAGAAGTCGTATGCCGACGAGCAGACCGCGCTGAAGGCCGGCGGCTACGTGCCGTCGCTCGCGCACGGGATGGCGCAGGGCGATGCGACGGCCGGTGCGATCACCGACGTCGTGACGAAGTTCATGAACTCGCAGCAGGATTCGAAGAGCGCGGTGGCGGCGCTCGCGAAGGCCGCGAAGGTGAAGTAATGCCGTAGCGCGACGGGCGCCCGGCCGGCCGCGCTGGCCGCCGGGCGTTCCGCCAGCGCTGCAAACGGGCGCGTCCGCGCGCCCGTGCCGTATCGGACGCCGGCTGCGGCCCGCGTCGCCCTCGTTCCAGGAGTCGAATCAAGTGGCTGCCCCTCTTAGCGGAAACGGATCCGGCGCTGCCGTCGCGCGGCGATCGTCGCCGATGTCGGCATTCGCCGATCGCTGGATTCCGAAGCTCGTGCTCGCGCCGAGCGTCGCGATTGCCGTGGTGTTCATCTACGGCTTCATCCTGATCACCGGCTATCTGTCGCTGACCAACTCGCGGCTGTTGCCGAACTACGAATTCGACGGCTTCGGCCGTTATACGGATCTGTTCCAGAGCGACGTGTGGTGGACCTCCGCCGCGAACCTCGGCTGGTTCGGGATTCCGTTCATCGCGATCTGCGTCGCGCTCGGGCTGTTCCTCGCGATCCTGCTCGACCAAAAGATCCGCAACGAAGGCGCGCTGCGCGCGATCTTCCTGTATCCGATGGCGCTGTCGTTCATCGTCACGGGTACCGCATGGCAGTGGATCCTGAACCCGGGCCTCGGCCTCGAGAAGGTGATGCACGACTGGGGCTGGACGAGCTTCTCGTTCGGCTGGCTCGACGATCCGGACAAGGCGATCTTCTGCGTGGTGATCGCGGCCGTGTGGCAGTCGACCGGCTTCGTGATGGCGCTGTTCCTCGCGGGGCTGCGCGGCGTCGACGGCGAGATCTTCAAGGCCGCGCAGGTCGACGGCGCGACGCTGCCCACCATCTACCGCAAGATCGTGATTCCGAGCATGCGCCCCGTGTTCTTCTCGGTGCTGCTGATTCTCTGCCACATCACGATCAAGACCTTCGACCTCGTCGTCGCGCTGACGGCCGGCGGCCCCGGCACGTCGTCGTCGCTGCCGGCGATGTTCATGTACACGTTTTCGTTCAACCGCGGCCAGCTGGGCCTGGGCGCGGCATCGTCGGTGATGATGCTCGCGACCGTGGTCGCAGTGCTCGTGCCGCTGATGTATATGGAATCGAGGAGCACGCGCAATGCAGCCTAAGATGACCATCAGCCGGGCGGTGATCTACGCGGCATTGATCCTGTTCGCGCTGTACTTCCTGTTCCCGATCTACGTGATGCTGTCGACGTCGTTCAAGGATCTCGACCAGCTGCGCACCGGCAACCTGCTGACGCCGCCGTCGCACTGGACGGTCGCGCCGTGGGTCAAGGCGTGGAGCGAGGCCTGCACGGGCGTGCGCTGCGACGGCATGAAGCCGTTCTTCCTGAACTCGATCCAGATGGTGATTCCGGCCGTGCTGATCTCGTCGCTGATCGGCGCGTTCAACGGCTACGTGCTCACGCACTGGCGCTTTCGCGGCGCGGATGCGCTGTTCACGATGATGCTGGTCGGCTGCTTCATTCCGTTCCAGGTGATCCTGCTGCCGATGGCGCGGCTGCAGGGCATGTTCGGGCTCGCGAACACGATTCCGGGCCTCGTGTTCGTGCACGTCGTGTACGGCATCGCGTTCACGACGATGTTCTTCCGCAACTTCTACGTGAGCGTGCCGGCCGAGCTCGTGAAGGCGGCGCGCATCGACGGCGCGGGCTTCTTCACGATCTTCACGAAGATCCTGCTGCCGGTGTCGCTGCCGATCTTCATGGTCTGCCTGATCTGGCAGTTCACGCAGATCTGGAACGACTTCCTGTTCGGGATCGTGTTCTCCGGCGTCGATTCGATGCCGATCACGGTGGCGCTGAACAACCTCGTGAACACGTCGACGGGCGTGAAGGAATACAACGTCGACATGGCCGGCGCGATCATCGCCGCGCTGCCGACGCTGCTCGTCTACGTGATCGCCGGCCGCTACTTCGTGCGCGGCCTGACGGCGGGCGCGGTGAAGGGCTGAGCGCGACGATCACGATGCAACGCGATGCGCCGCCGTGCGGCGCGTCGAAACGAACCGACACGGCGCTGGAGCGCGCCGGGCTTTGGATGGGACCGCGGGCGCGCGCCGACGCACGCCGCGGCCGACACACGAGACAGAGGATTCACAAGCATGGCAAGCCTTTCCATCCGTGACGTGTACAAGACCTACCCGAACGGGGTGCCGGTCCTGAAGGGTGTCGACATCGACATCGAGGACGGCCAGTTCCTGATTCTCGTCGGCGGCTCGGGCTGCGGGAAGTCGACGCTGCTCAACATGATCGCGGGGCTCGAGACCGTCACGAGCGGCGAGATCCGCATCGACGGCAAGGTCGTGAACGACCTGTCGCCGAAGGACCGCGACATCGCGATGGTGTTTCAGTCGTACGCGCTGTACCCGTCGATGACGGTGCGCGACAACATCTCGTTCGGCCTGAACATCCGCAAGGTGCCGAAGAGCGAGCAGCAGCAGATCGTCGATCGCGTGTCGCAGATGCTGCAGATCCAGCATCTGCTCGACCGCAAGCCGGGCCAGCTGTCGGGCGGCCAGCGCCAGCGCGTCGCGATGGGCCGCGCGCTCGCGCGCGATCCGGCGCTGTTCCTGTTCGACGAGCCGCTGTCGAACCTCGACGCGAAGCTGCGCATCGAGATGCGCGCGGAAATCAAGCTGCTGCACCAGCGGCTCGGTACGACGATCGTCTACGTGACGCACGACCAGATCGAGGCGATGACGCTCGGAGACCGGATCGCGGTGATGAAGGACGGCGTCGTCCAGCAGTTCGGCGCGCCGCAGGAGATCTACGACTCGCCGTCGAACCTGTTCGTCGCGGGCTTCATCGGCGCGCCGCCGATGAACTTCATCAGCGGCAAGCTCACGGAGCAGGGCCGCGGCGTCGCGCTCGAGCTCGATACGGGCCTGGCGCGCAGCGCGCTGAATCTGCCGTTCGATGCGGCGAAGCTGAAGTCGTACATCGGCCGCGAAGTGATCCTCGGGCTGCGCCCGGAGCGCATCACCGATGCGCGCAGCGCGCACAACGGCGAGGCGTCGCGGCTGCAGCCGGTCGACGTGCGCGTCGACGTGACGGAGCCGACCGGGCCCGACACGCACGTGTTCGCGCAGGTGAACGGCAAGCGCATCGTGAGCCGCGTGCATCCGGCCGCGAATCCGCAGCCGGGGCAGACGCAGTCGCTGCTGTTCGACGTGTCGAAGGCCGTGCTGTTCGATCCGCAGACGGAGGCGCGCATCGCGTGATGCACGCGGGCCCGCGGAAGCGGCGTGCCGCCGGGCTCGGAGCCGGGCCGGGCGGCGCGGCGGTGTGCGGCGCGCCGCGCCGCTTTACGGCCGCTCGGCGCGATGGCCGATGCGCGTCGCTCAGTGCGGCAGCCGCACGTCGAACTTGAACGTGAGAAGGCGGGCGACGAGCGTGAAGCCCGTCGCGAGCAGCACGCTGTACACCGAGTCGAACTGCAGCCACACGAGCAGCAGATAGAACCAGCAGCCGACGAACGCGCAGGTCGCGTAGGGCCGCGAGTCGCGCAGGATCAGCGGAATGTCGTTGCACAGCACGTCGCGGACGATCCCGCCGACGACGCCCGTAATCACGCCCATCATCACCGCGATGAAGCGCGGCATTTCCGCTTCGAGTGCGATCGCGGTGCCCGAGATGCTGAAGATCCCGAGCCCGATCGCATCGGCGACGAGCAGCACGCGCTCGGCCGACAGCCGCGACAGCATGCGCAGCAGGAACGGCGCGAACAGCGCGAGCACGAAGATCGCGATCACGTAGTCGTCGTGCACGACCCAGTAGAACGGCCGGCGTTCGAGCAGGATGTCGCGCAGCGTGCCGCCGCCGAACGCGGTCGCGATCGCGACGACGAACGTGCCGACCGAGTCGAGCCGGTTCTTGCGCGCTTCGATGAAGCCGGAGATCGCGAAGGCGAGCGTGGCGATCGCTTCGAGTACCGCGATCGCGAGCGTGAGCCTAGGATGCGGCACGCGGTCCCCGCTCGGCGGATGCCGCGAGCGGCTGCAGCAGCACGAGCACCGCGCCCGCACCGCCGTCGTGGCCGCGCGCCTCGCAGAACGCGATCACTTCTTCCTTCTGCACGAGCCACGCACGGACCTTCCCCTTCAGCACCGGCTCCTTGCCGATCGAGCCGAGCCCCTTGCCGTGGATCACGCGCAGGCAGCGCAGCCCCTTCTTGCCGGCTTCGCGGATGAACTCGGCCAGCGCCTCGCGCGCCTCGTCGCGGCGCATCCCGTGCAGATCGAGTTGCGCCTGCACGATCCATGCGCCGCTTCGCAGCTTGCGCACGACGTCGCGGCTGATGCCGGGGCGGTGGTAATACAGCGACTCGTCGCTGTCGAGCAGCGTCTCGGGATCGAATTCGTCGGACAGCGTCGCGTTCAGCACCGCTTCCTCGTCGCGCTGCGTCTGCTTCGGCACGGGCGGCGGCGGCACGCGGCCGGACGCCGCGCGCGGCGGCGCGTTCAGCGGGCGCACGGCGCCGATCTCGTTGCGGAACAGGTTCGCGTCGGCTTCGGCCTGGCGCGCGGCCTTGACCGTTTCGACGCGCGTGCGCTCGCGGCGCTCGGCTTCGCCTTGCAGCGCCTGGCGCAACGCGGCGAGGCCGGCGAGACCCTGGCCGCGCAATGCGGCCGGTTCGACGACAGGCGGCGGCGCGACGGGCGCGGCGGCGGGACGGGCGGCGATCTGCCGCTTCGCGGGATCGCTCGGATGGGGCTGATTCTTCGCCATGATTCGATACGCAATGCAGCGCCGGGGCGCGCGGGCACAAAAAAGCCGCTGCGCGACGGGCAGCGGCTCCGGCCTGGCCTGCTTCGCGGCAGCGGCCGCCATTGTAGCGCCCGACGCGGCGGCGCTTGCGGCTTACTTCTTGTCGTGCAGGCTTTCGAGGTAGCGCTGTGCGTCGAGCGCGGCCATGCAGCCGGTGCCGGCGCTGGTGATCGCCTGACGGTAGACGTTGTCCTGCACGTCGCCGGCCGCGAACACGCCCGGCACGCTCGTCGCCGTCGCGTTGCCCTGCAGGCCGCTCTTCGTCAGGATATAGCCGTCCTTCATCTCGAGCTGGCCCTGGAACAGATCGGTGTTCGGCTTGTGGCCGATCGCGACGAACAGGCCCTGGACCGCGATGTCTTCGGTCGCGCCGGTCTTCACGTGCTTGATCCGCACGCCGGTCACGCCCGAGTCCTCGCCGGTCACTTCGTCGAGCACGTGGTCCCACTTGATGTCGACGACGCCTTCCTTTTGCTTCTCGAGCAGACGGTCGACGAGGATCGGCTCCGCGCGGAACTTGTCGCGGCGGTGGATCACCGTGACCTTCTTCGCGATGCCGGTCAGGTAGAGCGCTTCCTCGACGGCCGTGTTGCCGCCGCCGATCACGGCGACGTCCTGGCCGCGGTAGAAGAAGCCGTCGCAGGTCGCGCAGGCCGACACGCCCTTGCCCATGAACGCTTCCTCGGACGGCAGGCCGAGATACTGCGCCGATGCGCCGGTCGCGATGATCAGCGCGTCGCAGGTATATTCGCCGGAATCGCCGATCAGCCGGATCGGCCGTTCGTGCAGCTTCGCGGTGTGGATGTGGTCGAACACGATCTCGGTGTTGAAGCGCTCGGCGTGCTCGAGAAAGCGCGCCATCAGTTCCGGACCTTGCACGCCTTTCGCGTCCGCCGGCCAGTTTTCGACGTCCGTCGTCGTCATCAGTTGCCCGCCCTGCGCGATGCCGGTGATCAGCACCGGCGACAAATTGGCGCGCGCCGCATAGACGGCGGCCGTGTAGCCGGCGGGGCCGGAACCGAGAATCAGGACTTTGGCGTGTTTGGGCGTGGACATGTGCGAAATCCGTAAAAGACGGCCACGGCGGGCGCGGTGCGGCTCGCCGGACGGTCCGGGTTGACCGGGATGCCGTGCGTAGATGGGTATCAGACGCGCATTATAAAGGCCCCGTTGCTGCGATGCCGAACGAGAGTTTCAATCGGCGCGATAGCGTTTCGCCCGAACTGCGCGCACGATGCGCGGTGCGCCGGCGGTCCGCTTCGGCATCCGGCCCGCCGATGTAACCGTCATTTACACTTGGGCGCCCGATGCAGCGTTTACAATAAGCGGGATCGAACGACAGGCGGGACGCGCGGCATGCGCGGCCCGTTCTCTTTATACGGATTCATGGCAAAAGCTCCTTATTCCGCCCAGGCACAGGCGTTGCCGCACCGGATGTCGAAGCTCCTCATGGAGATCCGCTGGATTCTCCAGGTCGCGCTCTGCGCATTTCTCGTGATGGCGCTGCTCAGCTATAGCCGGCGCGATCCCAGCTGGACGCACGCCGCGCAGGTCGACCACATCTCGAACTGGGCCGGCCGCGTCGGCGCGTGGACGGCCGACATCGTGCTGCTGCTGTTCGGCCTGTCGGCGTACTGGCTGATCGTGCCGCTCGCGCGGCGCATCGCGGTCAACTATCGGCGCATCACGCGCCACGACGCGCTTGCCGACGAGCCCGAGCGGCCGATCGGCTGGCTCACCGAGATCTTCGCGTTCGTGCTCGTCGTGCTCGCATGCGACGGCATCGAGGCGCTGCGCATGTGGTCGCTGAAGGTGCAGCTGCCGCGCGCGCCGGGCGGCGTCGTCGGCGAGGCCGTCGCGGGCGCGATGTCGCATGCGTTCGGCTTCACCGGCGGCACGCTGCTGCTGCTGATCGCGCTCGCGATCGGCCTGTCGCTGTATTTCCGCTTCTCGTGGCTGGCCGTCGCCGAGCGCGTCGGCGGCGCGATCCTGTCCGCAGTTAACGTCGCGAAGCTGCGCCGCGAGGCCGAGCGCGACCGCAAGCTCGGCGAAGCCGCGGCGGTGCGCCGCGAGGGCAAGGTCGAGGAAGAGCGCGTGCGCATCGAGGATCACGAGCCGGTGACGATCGTGCCGCCGGTCGTCACGCCGGCCAAGTCCGAGCGCGTCGAGCGCGAGCGTCAGGTGCCGCTGTTTACCGACCTGCCGGGCGACTCGACGCTGCCGCCCGTGTCGCTGCTCGATCCCGCGCCGAAGACGCAGGAATCGATCTCCGCCGATACGCTCGAATTCACGTCGCGGCTGATCGAGAAGAAGCTGAAGGACTTCGGCGTCGAGGCGAGCGTCGTCGCCGCATATCCGGGCCCGGTCGTCACGCGCTACGAGATCGAACCGGCCACCGGCGTGAAGGGCAGCCAGATCGTGAACCTCGCGAAGGATCTCGCGCGTTCGCTGTCGCTCGTGTCGATCCGGGTCGTCGAGACGATTCCGGGCAAGAACTATATGGCGCTCGAACTGCCGAACCAGCGCCGCCAGACGGTGTACCTGTCGGAGATCATCGGCTCCGAGGTCTATGCGGCCGCGCCGTCCGCGCTGACGCTGAGCCTCGGCAAGGACATCAGCGGCAAGCCGGTGTGCGCCGATCTCGCGAAGATGCCGCACCTGCTGGTTGCCGGCACGACGGGCTCGGGCAAGTCGGTCGGCATCAACGCGATGATCCTGTCGCTGCTGTACAAGGCCACCGCCGAGCAGGTGCGGCTGATCCTGATCGATCCGAAGATGCTCGAAATGAGCGTCTACGAAGGCATTCCGCATCTGCTGTGTCCGGTCGTCACCGACATGCGTCAGGCGGGCCATGCGCTGAACTGGACCGTCGCCGAGATGGAGCGCCGCTACAAGCTGATGAGCAAGCTCGGCGTGCGCAATCTCGCGGGCTACAACAACAAGATCGACGAGGCGGCCAAGCGCGAGGAAAAGATTCCGAATCCGTTCAGCCTGACGCCCGAGGATCCTGAGCCGCTCGGCCGGTTGCCGAACATCGTCGTCGTGATCGACGAGCTCGCCGATCTGATGATGGTCGTCGGCAAGAAGGTCGAAGAGTTGATCGCGCGGATCGCGCAGAAGGCGCGCGCGGCCGGCATCCATCTGATCCTCGCGACGCAGCGTCCGTCGGTCGACGTGATCACCGGCCTGATCAAGGCGAACGTGCCGACGCGGATCGCGTTCCAGGTGTCGTCGAAGATCGACTCGCGCACGATTCTCGACCAGATGGGCGCCGAGTCGCTGCTCGGGATGGGCGACATGCTGTACCTGCCGCCGGGCACCGGGCTGCCGGTGCGCGTGCATGGCGCGTTCGTCGCCGACGACGAAGTGCATCGCGTCGTCGAGAAGCTGAAGGAGCAGGGCGAGCCGAATTACGTCGAGGGCCTGCTCGAAGGCGGCACCGCCGACGGCGACGAGGGCTCGGCCGGCGCGGGAACCGGCGAAGCCGGCGCGGAGTCTGATCCGCTGTACGACCAGGCGGTCGAGATCGTGATCAAGAACCGCCGCGCATCGATCTCGCTCGTGCAGCGTCATCTGCGGATCGGCTACAACCGCGCGGCACGGCTGCTCGAACAGATGGAGCAGTCGGGGCTCGTGTCGGCGATGTCGTCGAGCGGCAACCGCGAAATTCTTGTGCCGGTACGCGACGCGGAATGATGTCTGCCGCGCCGGCCACCCACGGAGAAAACCGCATCATGCAGCAACTTTCGTTCGTCCCATCCCTTCGTTCGACGCGCCGCTGGCTCGGCGCCGCGCTCGCCGGCGTGTCGCTGATGCTCGCGGCCACGCACGCGTTCGCGGGCGGCACCGAGCAGCTGAAGGCGTTCGTGGCGCAAGTGCGCTCGGCGAAGGGCGACTTCACGCAGCAGATCGTCAAGGCGCCGGCCAAGGGCGCGAGCGCCGCGCAGGCCGCGCCGAAGCCCACCGACAATTCGAGCGGCACGTTCGTGTTCTCGCGTCCCGGCAAGTTCATCTGGACGTACCAGAAGCCGTACCAGCAGGTGCTGCAGGCCGACGGCGACAAGCTCTACGTGTACGACCGCGATCTGAACCAGGTCACCGAGCGCAAGCTGAACGGCGCGCTCGGCGCGAGCCCGGCCGCGATCCTGTTCGGCAGCAACGATCTCGACAAGAGCTACACGCTGCGCGACGCCGGCGAGAAGGGCGGCATCGAATGGCTCGAGATGCTGCCGAAGGCGCAGGACACGCAGTTCCAGCGAATCGGCATCGGCTTCAAGAACGGCACGCTCGCGGCGATGGAACTGCACGACGTGTTCGGCAACGTCACGCTGCTCACGTTCTCGAACATCCAGACCAATCCGCCGTTGAAGGCCGACACGTTCAAGTTCGTCGTGCCGAAGGGCGCGGACGTGATCACCGGCTGAGCGGCACGCCGCTCGCATCGACGACGGGCCTGCCGGCAACGGCAGGCCCGTGTCGTTTCCGGGCACGGCGGGCGCGTCGCGCGACTGTCATAATGTCAGGTCCGGCGGCCGCGTTCGGCCGCTACCGTTTGTTGTGGAGCGAGGGTTCATGTCCGACCTGTTTCAAGTCGAGCCGCGCCGTCCGCTCGCCGAGGCGCTGCGGCCGAAAACGCTCGCCGACGTGATCGGCCAGACGCATTTGCTCGGCGAAGGCAAGCCGCTGCGGCTCGCGTTCGAATCCGGCAAGCCGCATTCGATGATCCTCTGGGGGCCGCCCGGCGTCGGCAAGAC
This sequence comes from Burkholderia sp. BC1, assembly GCF_052683555.1. Classification (NCBI taxonomy): domain Bacteria; kingdom Pseudomonadati; phylum Pseudomonadota; class Betaproteobacteria; order Burkholderiales; family Burkholderiaceae; genus Burkholderia; species Burkholderia sp. BC1. Next base: position 9,886 of record NZ_JBQYLP010000063.1, on the reverse strand, counting down.
GACGCTCGCACGGCTCACCGCGCTCGCGTTCGACTGCGAGTTCATCGCGCTGTCCGCGGTGCTCGGCGGCGTGAAGGACATCCGCGAGGCGATGGATCAGGCGAAGGAGACGCTGAACCGCACGGGCCGCCACACGATCCTGTTCGTCGACGAAATCCACCGCTTCAACAAAGGGCAGCAGGACGCGCTGCTGCCGTTCGTCGAGTCGGGGCTCGTCACGTTCATCGGCGCGACCACCGAGAATCCGAGCTTCGAGGTCAATTCCGCACTGCTGTCGCGTGCGCAGGTGTACGTGCTGAAATCGCTGACCGACGACGAAATGCGGCAGCTGCTCAAGCGCGCGCAGCAGATCGCGCTCGACGGTCTCGAATTCGACGACAAGGCGGTCGATACGCTGATCGGCTATGCGGACGGCGACGCGCGGCGCTTTCTGAACCTGCTCGAGCAGGCGCAGACGGCCGCGTCCTCGGCCGGCGTGACGACGATCGATGCGGACTTCGTCGGCAGCGCGATGACGCTGAATGCGCGCCGCTTCGACAAGGGCGGCGACAACTTCTACGACCAGATCTCGGCGCTGCACAAGTCGGTGCGCGGGTCGAGCCCGGACGGCGCGCTGTACTGGTTCTGCCGGATGGTCGACGGCGGCGCCGATCCGAAGTACCTCGCGCGCCGGATCGTGCGCATGGCGTGGGAAGACATCGGGCTTGCCGATCCGCGCGCGATGCAGATCGCCAACGACGCGGCCGAGACGTACGAGCGGCTCGGGTCGCCGGAAGGCGAACTCGCGCTCGCGCAGGCCGTGATCTATCTCGCGTGCGCCGCCAAGAGCAATGCGGGCTACAACGCGTTCAACCAGGCGATGGCGTTCGTGAAGCAGGACAAGTCGCGCGAGGTGCCCGTGCATCTGCGCAATGCGCCGACGAAGCTGATGAAGGAGCTCGGCTACGGTCACGCGTATCGCTACGCGCACGACGAGCCGAACGCGTATGCGGCCGGCGAGACCTACCTGCCGGACGGCATGCGGGAGCCGCACTGGTACAAGCCGGTGCCGCGCGGGCTCGAATCGAAGATCGCGGACAAGCTCGCATGGCTGCGCGAGCTCGATCGCGAGGCCGGCAAGAAGGACTGACGGCGCGGCGCGTCAGCGCTTGCGGTGCGGCTGCTTCGTCCAGTAACCGAACGGCTCCTCGTGGCAGTCGATGTCGAGTTCGGCGACACGCGTGTGCAGGCGCGCCTGCGCGTCGGCGATCGCGGCGTTGTAGATCGCCGGCGCGATTTCGTCGACGAAGAAGTTCAGCAATGCGCCGGCCTGGAGGTTGCCGATCGGCTCGTCCAGGTTTTCTGTGAAATAGCGTTGCAGCGACGCGATCGCACGGTCGCGTACGTCCTTGTCGAGTTCGATGGGCATCGGTCCTGGCCGTGTGATCGGGTGGCGCCCGGAGGGCGGCGAAGCGCGGCGCACTCCCGCACGGTGCGGGCGTTGCGGCGGGCGCGGTTCGGCCGACGAGGGCCGTGTGCCGCGCGGTCCCGCGACACGCGCTTGTTCGATACTGCCACCGCCCGAGGTTTTCCGTCATCGTCCGCCCGGCCGATGCGTTGGCGGTGCCGCCGTGCGTTAGAATCCCCGTCTTACACAACGATTTTCCAGTCCTCCCATGCTTGACATCCAGCTGCTGCGCAAAGACCTCGACGGCGTCGCGAAGCGCCTCGCCGATCGCGGCTACACCCTCGACGTCGCCGCGTTCTCCGCGCTCGAAGCGGAACGCCGCGCGATCCAGACCCGCACCGAAGAGCTCCAGGCACGCCGCAACACGCTGTCGAAGCAGATCGGCGCGATGAAGGCGAAGGGCGAGGACACGTCGGCCGTGATGGCCGAGGTCGGCGGGATCGGCGACGAGATGAAGGCATCGGCGGCGAAGCTCGACGAGATTCAGGCGCGCCTGTCGGAGCTGCTGCTCGGCATGCCGAACCTCGCGCACGAAAGCGTGCCGGTCGGCAAGGACGAGGCCGACAACGTCGAGGTGCGCCGCTGGGGCACGCCGCGCGCGTTCGACTTCGACGTGAAGGATCACGTCGACATCGGTACGCCGCTCGGCCTCGATTTCGAGACGGGCGCGAAGCTGGCCGGCGCGCGCTTCACGATGCTGCGCGGCCCGATCGCGCGCCTGCATCGCGCGCTTGCGCAGTTCATGCTCGATACGCATACGCAGCAGCACGGCTACAGCGAGACGTACACGCCGTACATCGTGAATCCGGAGATCCTGTACGGCACGGGCCAGCTGCCGAAGTTCGCGGACGACATGTTCCGCGTCGAGAAGGGCGGTGCGGAGAACACGGTCACGCAATACCTGATCTCGACGTCCGAGATCTCGCTGACGAACACCGTGCGCGAGTCGATCGTCGAAGCGTCCGCGCTGCCGATCAAGCTCACGGCCCATTCGCCGTGCTTCCGTTCGGAGGCCGGGTCGTACGGCCGCGACACGCGCGGGATGATCCGCCAGCACCAGTTCGACAAGGTCGAGATGGTGCAGATCGTCGCGCCGGAGTCGTCGTATGCGGCGCTCGACGAAATGGTCGGCCACGCGGAAGCGATTCTGCAGAAGCTCGGCCTGCCGTACCGCGTGGTCGCGCTCTGCACGGGCGACATGGGTTTCTCGGCCGCGAAGACGTTCGACCTCGAGGTGTGGCTGCCGGCGCAGAACACGTATCGCGAGATCTCGAGCTGCTCGAACACCGAGGCGTTCCAGGCGCGCCGCATGCAGGCGCGCTTCCGCAACGCGCAGGGCAAGCCGGAGCTCGTGCATACGCTGAACGGTTCGGGGCTCGCGGTCGGCCGTACGCTCGTCGCGGTGCTCGAGAACTACCAGAACGCGGACGGCTCGGTCACGGTGCCGGAAGTGCTGCGTCCGTACATGGGCGGTCTGGAGCGAATCGACGCGCCGGCACAGGCGTCCTAACCGCGCGCGACGATGCGCATGCCACGCCCCGCAAAAAAATTTGCAAAAAGGGCTTGGAAGTTTCGCAGAGTTCGTTCTATAATCTTTGCTTTCCCGGAAACGACCAACCGGGAAATGAAGCAGCAAGGAAGGAGAGGTGGCAGAGTGGTCGAATGTACCTGACTCGAAATCAGGCGTACGGTTTCCCCGTACCGTGGGTTCGAATCCCACCCTCTCCGCCAAAATACGAAGCCCCTTGATCCGAAAGGATCAAGGGGTTTTTCGTTTTTGCCGTGCATCGATCACGCCGGCGCCGGATACTGCGCGAGCACCTTCTCGCGAATCGACGGCTTGATGTTCGACTGCGCCATGTTGCCGCGGTAATGCGCGACGACGCGCGGGTTCATCACGCGATACCAGAGCGGCGGCACGTACGCGAGCAGGATCATCGTCGCGTAGCCGGCCGGCAATTGCGGCGCGTCGTCGAAGTGGCGCAGCGCCTGATACGAACGCGTCGGATTCGCGTGATGATCCGCGTGTCGCTGCAGCTGATACAGGAACAGGTTCGTGACGACGTGATTGCTGTTCCACGAATGCTGCGGCGTGCAGCGCTCGTAGCGACCGTTCGGCAGCTTGCGCCGGCCGAGCCCGTAGTGCTCGACGTAGTTCACGACTTCGAGCAGCGACGCGCCGTACACGGCCTGGATCACGAGGAACGGGATCACCACCGCGCCGCCGATCGCAATCGCGATACCCCATACGACCACCGTCATCGCCCACGCATGCAGCACCTCGTTGCGCCAGGTCCAGGGCGAGCGGCCGAGCCGCGCGAGACGCGTACGTTCGAGCCGCCACGCGGAGCGCACACTGCCGACGACGGTACGCGGCAGGAACGCCCAGAACGATTCGCCGTAACGCGCGCTCGCGGGATCCTCGGCGGTCGCGACGCGCACGTGATGACCGCGGTTGTGCTCGACGAAGAAGTGGCCGTATGCGACCGGCGCCAGCGTAATTTTCGCGAGCCAGCGCTCGAAGCGGTTCGTCTTGTGCCCGAGCTCATGCGCGGTGTTGATCGAGATGCCGGTCGCCGCGCCGAGCGACAGCGCGAAGCCGACGTAGTCGTACCACGCCAGCGCATGCGTGCCGACGATCCGCACGCACATGAAGAACGCGACGTACTCGACGAGCGTCGCGAGATAGACGATCAAGCGGTAGTAGCGCTCGCGTTCGAGATGCGGCACGACGTCTTCGGGCGGGTTGTCGCGGTCGTCGCCGATCAGCGTGTCGAGAACCGGAATGACGCCGAACGCGAACAGCGGGCCGAACCACCAGAACACGTGAAGCCCCGTCGACAGCGCGAGCTGTGCGGCGAAGATCGGCAGCGTGATCGTCAGCGCGCCCAGCAGCCATAGATAACGTTTGCCATCCGACCAGCTCGCGGCCGGTGCGTCGGTCGTTGCCATCGTCTCCCTCCAGTCGGCCGGATCGTATGCGGCGGTGCATCGTCCGGTCCGTGACGGTTTTGTGCGGATCCTCGTCGGCCGGGGTGCGCGTGCAAGACGCGAGATCGTCGCCCGGTTCTGCCGTTATATGACCCGTGCGCGCGCTTTCCAAACGCCGCCGCTAGGCGCGAAACTCCAAACGCGACGCGGTGCATGCGCCGCGCGTACAAGCGGCCGCGTGCGCCGATTGAAACGCGACGGCGCAGGGTGAATCGTCGTGCGTCGCGGCCGTATCTTCGGATGAATCGACGGAGACGGTCCCGCTCAATCGCAGGCGCATCGCGACAACAAATGTTGCGCCGCAATATCGCACATGCCGTTACCGGTTCCGCCGGCGTACTTTCCGCGCCGTGTATTACCGCCGATTACGACACGCGCGCCGATATCGTTTCGAAAGAATTCCCACCTACCCGCGCGTATCAACGCGCACGCCGATCACCGCCGCGATAACCGGCGCGCACGACGCCCCTCCCGCCGCGCATCGACACGCGATGCTGCACATGCACATCGCCGCCTGCGAAACGCCCAACGGACGTTGCCTGCCGCCTTTCGATCGGCGCCGCCATTTGAAAATAACGATTTGACTCATGCCCCGCTTTCGGTTGAAGCTAATAGCTTGCTGTCCGAAGGGGGCTGTGCCTGCATGAGTTCGACCTTGACCGTTCGTCGTATCGCCGCCGACCAGGGCGACGTGTATCGCGAACTGCGCGCGGCGTCGCTGCGCGAGCCCTACGCACCGGGCGAAGCGCCGGAGGCCGAATTGCTGAACGTCGATTCGGACGCCGCGGCGGCCATCGCTGCGCAGCGCGCCGCATCCGACACGTCGACGACCTTCGTGCTCTACACCGAAGGCCACCCGGCCGGCATGATCGGCGCCTACTTCGACAACTCGCCCGAGCGGCGCGCGTTCGTCAGCGAACTGTGGGTGGCGCATGCGGTGCGTCATCTGCGCGGCGGCGTGCTGCTGGTCGAGACCGCGACCGGCTGGCTCGCCGAGCGCGGCGCGCAGGACGTCTATGCCTGGATCGCCGACGCGAACCGGAACGCGATCCGTTTCTACGAACGCGTCGGTTTCAGCAATACCGGCGAACACGCGCCGATCGTGCGCATGCCGGGCGCGCTGAAGTCGCTGTTCGTGTCCCACGTCAAGCCGTGAACCGGCATCCTTCCCGTGGCCGCTGCGCGCAGTGAGCGGCGCACCGGGGCCGCGCATCGCGGCCGCCCAAAAATGATGGCTGCGCGCGTGGACGCCTGTAAAATACGCAAAAATTTTTTGCAGAGTGTCCATGTCGCTTAAAAAATCGCCATTCTTCGAGCTGCGCAGCGGATCGGTCGATACGTTGCTGTTCACCGTGAAGACGACCGATCTCGATGCGTTGCGTGCCGAACTGGTCAAACGCTTCGAAGCGACTCCCGAGTTTTTCGCCGACGATGTCGTCGCCATCGACGTCCGCCGCCTCGCGGACGGCGAGCGCGTCGCGCTGGCCGACATCCGCCAGATGCTGAGCGACGTGCGGATGCGCCCGGTGGGCGTCGTCGCGCTTGCCGCGCAGGGCTGGGCGACGGAAGCCGGCCTGCCGCTGCTCGAGGCGCGCGATCGCCGCGCGCCGGCTGCAAAAGCGGCCGACGAAGCGGAGCCCGTCGCGGCGCCGGCTGTCGAAGCCGCCGCTGCACCGGCAGCGGAACCGACGCCGGAGCCCGGCGCGGCGTCGCAGCCGGCGGGCGTCCAGACGCTCGTGATCGACCGGCCGCTGCGCTCGGGGCAGCAGATTTACGCGAAAGGAGACCTCGTGGTGCTCGCGCCGGTCAGCCACGGCGCCGAAATCATCGCGGAAGGCAACATCCACATCTACGCGCCGCTGCGCGGCCGCGCACTCGCGGGCGTGCACGGCAATCACGACGCGCGCATCTTCTGCACGTGTCTCGAGCCGGAACTGATTTCGATCGCGGGTATCTATCGAACGACCGAGAACCCGCTGCCCGCAGACGTACTGGGCAAATCGGTGCAGATCCGGCTCGAAGAGGAAAAACTGATGATCGAACCGCTGCGCCTCACGTGATGCATACGGCGCGCTCCGGATCGATCGGCTCTCATTGACGAACACAGGGTATTGGGTAAATGGCAAAAATCATCGTGGTGACTTCGGGCAAGGGCGGCGTGGGCAAGACGACGACGAGCGCGAGCTTCGCGTCCGGTCTCGCGCTGCGCGGCCACAAGACGGCCGTGATCGACTTCGACGTCGGCCTGCGTAACCTCGATCTCATCATGGGCTGCGAGCGTCGCGTCGTGTACGACCTCGTGAACGTGATCCAGGGCGAAGCGAACCTGAACCAGGCGCTGATCAAGGACAAGAAGTGCGAGAACCTGTTCATCCTGCCGGCGTCGCAGACGCGCGACAAGGATGCGCTGACGCGTGACGGCGTCGAGAAGGTGCTGAACGATCTCGCGGCGATGGACTTCGAATACATCGTCTGCGATTCGCCGGCCGGCATCGAGGCCGGTGCGCTGCACGCGATGTACTTCGCGGACGAAGCGCTGATCGTGACGAACCCGGAAGTATCGTCGGTGCGCGACTCGGATCGCATTCTCGGCATCCTGTCGTCGAAGACGAAGCGCGCGACCGAGGGCAAGGAGCCGATCAAGGAGCATCTGCTGATCACGCGCTACAGCCCGAAGCGCGTGAGCGAGGGCGAGATGCTCTCGCTCGAGGACATCAGCGAGATCCTGCGCATCAAGCTGATCGGTGTGGTGCCGGAGTCCGAAGCGGTGCTGCACGCGTCGAACCAGGGTTTGCCGGCCGTGCATCTCGACGGTACCGACGTCGCCGAAGCGTACAAGGACATCGTCGCGCGCTTCCTCGGCGAGGACAAGCCGCTGCGCTTCACCGAATACCAGAAGCCGGGCCTGCTGCAGCGCCTCTTCGGCAGCAAGTAACGGAGGCCGCTCATGTCCATTCTTTCGTTTCTCCTCGGCGAGAAGAAGAAGTCCGCATCGGTCGCGAAGGAGCGTCTGCAGCTCATCATCGCGCACGAGCGGGTCGGCGGCCGGCCGCCGGCCGATTACCTGCCGGCGCTGCAGAAAGAGCTCGTTGCCGTCATTTCGAAGTACGTGCAGATCTCGAACGACGACATCCGCGTGAGCCTCGAGCGCCAGGACGATCTCGAAGTCCTCGAAGTGAAGATCGAGATTCCGCAGGCCTGACCGTTTCGCTATCCCTCCGCACGGCGGCGCAGGCCGCCGTGCGCGTCTTACGCGTTGTTGCACTTTCGGCCGTGCCGTAACACGGCGTCTGTCGGCCGTTCGCCTGCCTCCCGCATTGAACGAATACGTTCCGCGTGATCCGTTCAATCAGGAGGTTGTCATGACTGTCTCTTCCGTTCCGCGCCGTCTCGTGTCGCTCGCGCTCTGTGCCGCGGGCCTGTCGGCCGTCACCGCGCACGCCGAAGAAATCCTCGTCGGCGCGCCCGTCGTCGCGCAGTCCGCGCGCATCGTCGTCGCGCAACCCGTTGCGGTGCCGGCCGCCGAGGAAGTCGTGGTCGTCGCGCCGAGCGCGCCGCCGCCGGTGCGCTACGAAGTCGTGCCGCCCGCACGCATCGGCTACCTCTGGGAGCGCGGCCACTGGCGCTGGGAGCACGGCCGCTACGTATGGATCGGCGGCCACTGGGAGGCCGAGCGCGTCGGTATGCATTGGGTGCCCGGCCACTGGGATCGGCGCGGGCCGAACTGGTTCTGGACGCGCGGTCACTGGGCGTGACGGAGGCGCACGATGAAACGAACGCTACTTGCCATCGCGCTCGCCGCCGTCACGCTCGCCGGCTGCATCGTCGTGCCGGCGCGGCCCGTCTACTACCGGCCGGCGCCCGTGGTGATCTACTGAGTGTCGCGCGGGCCGTTGCGCGCCGCATCGGCTGCGGCGGTCGTATCCGCTTCGTCGCGTTGCGGCGCCGCGCCGGCCGGCGTGGCGTCGCTTTCTGCGCGATGGCCGGGCTCGCCGCCGCCTTCGTCGCGCAGCGTATCGAGCGGATCGGCAGGCGCCGTGCCCGCATCCTGCGCGGCGACGACGTCGGTGGCCGCCGCTGCCGCGGGTGCCGGCTGTGCGGCGGCGGCGGGCGCCGGCGGCGCGAGGTAGCGCTCGGCGAGCGTCTCGTAGAGCGGCGGCGCGAAGAAGCGCGCGACGCGGCTCGAGACGAGCGCGGTCGCCATCAGCGAAATCACGAGCGCATGGCCGTTGATCATCTCCATCACGATCACGAACGACGTGATCGGCGACTGCGTGACGGCGGCGAGATAGCCGACCATCGCGAGCGCGATCAGCAACGGCAGCGGCATGTTGCCGAACACGAGGTGCAGCAGGTTGCCGAACCCCGCGCCGATCGACAGCGACGGCGCGAAGATCCCGCCCGGAATGCCGGGCAGATACGACGCGACCATCGACACCATCTTCATGAACGGATAGAAGACCGACAATTGCTCGTGGCCGTCGAGTAGCCCGCGCGCTTCGGCGTAGCCGCTGCCGAACGTCGTGCCGCCCGACACGAGGCCGACGACGGCGATCACGAACCCGCAGAGCGCGGCGAACGCGACCGGCCGCCCGCGGTACAGGCCGAGCAGCCGCTCGGGCAGCCAGCGCGCGGTATTGAGCAGCAGCCAGCTGAACAGCCCGCCGGCGATGCCGGTCACGATCGCGGTGACGAGCACGGCGACCGCGAGCAGCTTCGGGAAATGCGCGCCGACGTCGATCGTGCCGAAATACGTGTAGTTGCCGTTCAGGCCCAGCGCGACGACGCCGGCGAGGATGATCGCGGTGATCAGCACGCCGCTCGCACGTGCGGAGAAGCTGCGCGTCAGTTCCTCGATCGCGAACACGATCCCCGCGAGCGGCGTGTTGAACGCGGCCGACAGGCCGGCGGCCGCGCCGGCGAGCACGAGCTGGCGTTCGATCTGCGCGTTCGAGCGCGGATACAGGCGCCGCAGATTGAACATCAGCGCCGCGCCGACCTGCACGGTCGGCCCTTCGCGGCCGATCGTGAAGCCGCCGAGGATGCCCAGAAACGAAATCAGGATCTTGCCGAACAGGATGCGCAGCGTCAGCAGCCGCGAGCCGAATGCACCCGGCTGCGCGTGCAGCGTCGCGATCACCTGCGGAATGCCGCTGCCTTCGGCGCCTCGAAAGAACCGGCGCGTGGTCCATACGGAGGCGGCCGCGATCGCGGGCGTCAGCACGAGCGGCAGCCACACGGCATGGGCGCGCATCGTGCGGAACGTCTCGTAGCCCCAGTCGATCAGCCGCGCATAGAGCACCGCGGTGAGGCCGACGGCGATCGCGCCGAGCCAGAACACGCCGTACTGGCGCCAGATCCGCAGCGAGCGGCGGGTGAGGGCGGGAAACAGGGTGGGACTGTCTCTTATACACATCTCCGAGCCCACGAGACTAGCGCTCATCTCGT
>NZ_JBQYLP010000062.1:0-33680 GCF_052683555.1 Burkholderia sp. BC1 | reverse complement strand
TCGGCTACGTCTGCGATGACCGCCGAGCCGAATAAATCAGCGTTTCCCTAACTGGGACCGACAGCTTTGCATGGGATCCGAGTAAGCGCTGAAGCGCCAACTCGGGCCGACAGCTTTGCATGGGGCCCGAGTAAGCGCTAAAGCGCCAACTCGGGCCGACAGCTTTGCATGGGATCCGAGTAAGCGCTGAAGCGCTAACTCGGATCGACACGAGACAATGCCATGAACGAACCCACCAAGACACCGACCACCCCCGAAGACACGCGCCTCGGCATCCTCGCGCGACGCCGCATCGAAGCCGAAATCATCAAGCCGATCTACGAGATCATGAAGCGCGAATTCGGCACCGAGCGCGCGCAGGCCGTGATCGCGGAAGCCGTGCGCGGCGCGGCGGTCGACGCGGGCCGCACGTTCGCCGCCCAGGAGCCGCACGGCACGAGCGTGAAGTCGTTCATCGCGCTGCAGGTGCTGTGGGAGAAGGACGATGCGCTCGACGTCGAAGTGCGGCGCGCGGACGATGCGCACTACGACTACGACGTCCATCGCTGCAGCTATGCGGAGATGTATCACGCGATGGGGCTCGGCGAGATCGGGCATCTGCTCAGCTGCGCGCGCGACAGCTACTTCATCCAGGGCTACGATCCGCGCATCGCGCTGACGCGCACGAGCACGATCATGCAGGGCGGAAAGCGCTGCGATTTCCGCTACGCGCTGCAACCGGCGCCGCAGGGCAGCGCGCAGGAGGCCGGCGATGCGTGACGAAGCGCAAGCGGGCCGCCGCGCAGCGGGGCCACGTGTCGACGGCGAGCGACTCTGGGCGTCGCTCGAACGGATGGCGCAGATCGGCGCGACGCCGAAGGGCGGTGTCTGCCGGCTCGCACTGACCGATCTCGATCGCGAGTCGCGCGACCTGTTCGTGCAGTGGGCGCGCGACGCGGGCTGCACGGTGCGCGTCGACAAGATGGGCAACGTGTTCGCGCGGCGCGCGGGCCGCCGCGCCGATGCGGCACCCGTGATGACGGGTTCGCACGCCGATTCGCAGCCGACCGGCGGCCGCTACGACGGCATCTACGGCGTGCTCGGCGGCCTCGAAGTCGTGCGCGCGCTGAACGACGCGGGCATCGAGACCGAACGGCCGATCGACGTCGTGATCTGGACCAACGAGGAGGGCTCGCGCTTCGCGCCGGCGATGGTGTCGGCCGGCGTGTTCGCGGGCGTCTATTCGCTCGAATACGGGCTGTCGCGCACCGACGCGGCGGGCAGGACGATCGGCGACGAACTGGAGCGCATCGGCTATGCGGGCGCCGAGCCGGTCGGCGGCTATCCCGTGCATGCCGCCTACGAACTGCATATCGAGCAGGGCGCGATTCTCGAACGCGCGGGCAAGACGATCGGCGTCGTGACGGCCGGACAGGGCCAGCGCTGGTACGAGGTGACGCTGACGGGCATCGATGCGCACGCCGGCACGACGCCGATGGAATTTCGCCGCGATGCGCTGGTCGGCGCGGCGCGGATGATCGCGTTCGTCGATGCACTGGGCCGCCGCCATGCGCCGCACGCGCGCGCGACGGTCGGCATGATCGACGCACGGCCGAACTCGCGCAACACGGTGCCGGGCGGCTGCTTCTTCACGGTCGAGTTCCGTCATCCGGACGACGCCGTGCTCGACGAACTCGATGCGGCGTTGCGTGCGGAGCTGACGCGTCTGGCCGCCGAAACCGGGCTTGGCGCGCAGATCGAACAGATCTTCACGTATCCGCCGGTGCCGTTCGCGGCGGCCTGCATCGACGCGGTGCGCGACGCGGCCGAATCGCTCGGGCTGTCGCACATGGATATCGTGTCCGGCGCGGGCCACGATGCGTGCTATATCGCGCGCGTCGCGCCGACCGGGATGATTTTCGTGCCGTGCGTCGACGGTCTGAGCCACAACGAAGCCGAAGCGATCACGCCGGAGTGGGCGACCGCCGGTGCGGACGTGCTGCTGCGCGCGGTGCTCAAAAGCGCGCAGGAAACCGGCGCGTAACGGCGTCGGCTGCCGCTAGCGCGGCGCTTTGCGGCGTGCGACGTAGGTCAGATACGCGACGATCTCGTCGAGTTCGCGATCGCTCAGCTGCGCCGGCGGGAACGCCGGCATCGCGCGGCCCGGCCAGTCGCGCACCGACGCCGGGTTGCGGATATAGCGGCGCAGCGCGGCCGGCTGGAAATAGTCGACGGGGTTCATCGGCGCGTTCAGGTCGGGGCCCGCGTGGCTGCTGCCGGCGCCGTCGATCCGGTGGCACGCGAGGCATTGCGTGACGAACAGGCGCTGGCCCGCGCGCGCGGGGTCGCTTGTCGGCACGGACGGATCGACGGCGAGCGACGGCCAGCGTGCGAGCGGCGCCGATTCGACGGTAATCCGCACGATCTGATACGGCCACTGTTCGCCGCGCACCGACGACGCGTGCGGCCCCAACCACACGAGATAGAACGGCCCGGCGCTCACGGGCTTGCCGGGCAGCTTCGGCCACGGGCGCGACGGATCCTCGACCGCGAGCCACGCGACCGCGCCGCCCGCCGCGCCGCGGCGCACGAGATCGAGCGGCAACTGCGCGGCGAAGCCGTCGGCGGCGCGCGTTTCGAGCACGCCGTCGGCCGGCAGCGGCGCACCGCCGAACAGGTTCACGAACGGCACCGCGCGGAACGTCATCGGGCGACCGTATGCGATGTCTTGCGGCACGTGGATGTCGGTGGCGTCGGCGCGCGCGAGCAGCGCTTGCGGCGTCAGCATCCGCGGCGTGCCGTCGATATCGAGTTCGAGCGCCGGCGCGGACTGCGCGAGCGCGCGAGGGCCGATCGCGTAGAGGATCAGCAGCAGAAGCGAAAACCACCGACGCATCAGCATTCGTTCTCCGGGAAGGGGCGTTGCGGGCGGCGCGATGCGCGCGGCCGCGGGTGACGAAACGGGTCGGGCGACAGTCTATCCGCTTCGCGCGCTGCCCGCGATCCCGATTTCGATGACCGCGATGTACGATGGCGCTTCGAAGGAGGCCGGTGCGTCTGCAACGATCGGCTCCGTATTTCCGATCTCACGATGTCGTCGAAGATGCACATGGAAACGCCAGCAGACCGCGCGCTCGCCCATATCCGCCGATTCTGGCCGCCGGGGCCGTGCGCCAGCGAATTCCCGGTGACGCTCAACTTTCATCCGGACGTGCCGGTCGACGGCGAAAGCACGCTCGAGCGGATCGTCCGCGACGGCGTCTATCGATCGCAGTTCGAAACCGCGACGAGCAATGGCGGCCTGAGCGCACATCCGGGCGGCGATCGCTGGATCTGGGAAAGCCGGATGTTCGGGCGCGCGTACGACGCCGCCGACCCCGCGCTGCGACCGAAGTACGGCGCGCTGAACCATCGTCTCGATCCCGTCGGCGGGTCGAGGCGTTTCGGGTCGTGCCATCTGCGCATGCGTCGCCACGTACACTCGCGAACGACGTTCTGCTATCCGGACAGCTATTACCGGCCGACGCATTTCGCGATTCACGACTGCTCGGCGTTGATCGCACTCGCGGACGGCAATCGCGACGGCCTCGATCCGCTGCTCGACAACTACATCGAAGCACATGTGCACGGTATGATCCGGCTCGCGGAAGACGTCGACGCACTCGTGCTCGATCCCTCCTATCGCGGCACGCGCATCGAAGCCGCCGCGTGGCGCGCCGGGTGCCAAGTCGAATGGCATCGCGGCTTCCGGCTGTTGGTGGACCGGCTCGCCGAGTGCGACGCGTTCCGCGGCCGCGCGGCGGCCGAGGCGATCGCGCGCATCGCCGTCGACGGCGTCGTGACGCCGGCCGTGCTGGGCCGCGCGCGCGAACGCACGCTCGACTACCAGACGGCGAAATGGGTCTGGCACTGCATCGCGCGATTCGGCGAGGCAGGCGCGCATGCGGACGTGCGCTGACCGTGGCGGCTGTGCGCGGCCCGCGCCACCGCGACGCAGGTCCGCGCACACGCACACTCAATGCGTCGAGCATTGCGTATCCGCGGCCGACAGCGACGTATTCTGCACCGGCCGGAAGTCGGCTTCGCGCGCCCCCGACGCCGTCAGCGACACGAAATGCATCGCGTCGCCGTTCGCGCGGAACGCCGCGATGCCGGTCGAGCCCCACGGAATCGGCGAGCGCTGCGAGCCGGTCACGGCGATCGCGGCAGGCCCGAGCGTCAACGTCAGCAGCCGCCCGTCGCGCGTCGGCACGTAGGCGCGTGATCCATCGACGCCGATCTGCGCTTCACGCACCGACGCGGGCAGGCAGTCGAGCGTCGCGGTGCGCTGACCGTCCGGCGCGACGAGCATGGCGACGCCGCGGCCAGCCGAGGTCGTCGTCACGACGATGAAGCGGTCGATCGCCGGCACGTAAGCGGCCGAGTAGACGTAGTACTGGATCGCGTCGTTCAGCGTGCCGAGCTTGTCGAGCTGCGCGGATACCGGATCGAACATCGCCGCTTCGAGCGTTGCGTCGGTGCTGCCCGGAATGAATTTCTGCCAGAGCAGCAGCGCCTTGCCCGGCGAGCCCGCGATCATCGGCCACCATTCGCGGCGATGCGCGACGACGGGGACGTGGTTCAGCACGCGGCCGGTCGCGTCGTACGTCTTCACGTAGACGCCGTTGCCGGTGCCGAGATTGTCCACTCCGCCGCCGTCGACCCAGCCTTCCGAATAGAACACGACGAAGCGGTCCGACGCGGTCGCGACGTGGCCCGAGTGGCCGCCCGCTTCGACGTCGTTCGGATAGGGCTTGATCGGCCGCAGGTCGCGCCGGTAAATCCCGTAGCGCTGGTTCACGACCTGCGGCGTGTTCCAGCCGTCCTCGAACGTGACGAAGATGTCGCCGCGCGCGTTCTGCGCGATCGACACGGGCTCCTGCGCCTCCGGGCGGCTGATGAACGTGCGCACGCGCGCGATGCGCGGCTGGCCCGGGCTCCACAGACCGACGTACACGTCGTGCGGCCAGTTGCCGTCTTTCATCGCGCCGCGCGGCACGCGCCCCGAACTGCTGAAGAACACCCAGCGCTTGCCGTTGCCCGCATCGGCGACGCCGATGCCGTGCATGAAGCGGCGCGGGTCGCCGGTATCCTTCGCCGTGCCGTTCGGATCGACGGTCACCGTGTGCACGACCGGTGCGCCGGCGCGCGCGGCCGGCGGCGCCGCGCCGACGCAGCATGCGCTGCAGACGATCGACGCGGCGATCCATGCCGCGGCGCGACGGCCGGCGCCCGGCCGCGCGCCGGCCGAGGTGGCGACGCGCGGCGCCGTCATTCGACCGTCACCGATTTCGCGAGGTTGCGCGGCTTGTCGACGTCCGCGCCGCGCGCGCAGCCGACGTGATACGCGAGCAGCTGCAACGGGATCACGTTGACGATCGGCGACAGCGCATCGCCCGATTCGCGCACGCGGATCAGATGCGTGTCGCGATCGGCCTCGAGTTCGAGCTGATCGCCGGCGAGCACGTACAGCCGCCCGCCGCGCGCGCGCACCTCGGCCATGTTCGACTTGAGCTTCTGGAACAGCTGGTCGTCGGGCGCGATCGTGACGACCGGCATCGCGCTCGTGACGAGCGCGAGCGGGCCGTGCTTGAGCTCGCCGGCCGGATAGCCTTCCGCGTGGATGTACGACACCTCCTTCAGCTTCAGCGCGCCTTCCATCGCGATCGGGAAATGAATGCCGCGCCCGAGGAACAGCGCGTTCTCGCTCTTCGCGAACTTTTCGGCCCAGCCCATGATCTGCGTCTCGAGCGCGAGCGCATGGCCGATGCGCGCGGGTAGCGCATGCAGCTGCTGCAGTCGTTCGGCCGCCTGTGCCGGATCGAGCCGGCCGCGCATCTGCGCGAGCGTGAGCGTCAGCAGGTACAGCGCGACGAGCTGCGTCGTGAACGCCTTCGTCGACGCGACACCGAGCTCCGCGCCGGCGCGCGTCAAAAAGCGCAACGGCGAGTTGCGCGCGATCGTGCTCGTCGCGACGTTGCAGATCGCCATCGACAGATCCTGGCCCGTCGTGCGCGCGCGTTCGAGCGCGCCGATCGTGTCGGCCGTCTCGCCGGACTGCGAAATGCCGACGACGAGCGTGCGCGGATCGGCAACCGCATCGCGATAGCGGTATTCGCTCGCGATCTCGACCTGCGCGGGCACGCCGGCGATCGACTCGAGCCAGTATTTCGCGGTGAGCCCCGCGTAATAGCTGGTGCCGCAGCCGAGCAGCAGCACGCTTTTCACTTTCGACAGCAGCGCGCGCGTGTCCGCGTGCGCGTCGAAGAGGGCGGGCGAGATTTCCTCGATCCCTTCGAGCGTGTTCTCGATCGCCTTCGGTTGCTCGAAAATCTCCTTCTGCATGAAGTGCTGGTACGGGCCGAGCGCGGCATCGCTGTCGCGCGCGCGCACTTCGCACAGCGGGCGGCGCGCTTCTTCGCCGAACGCATCGACGACGTCGATGCGATCCGGCGTGATCAGCGCGACGTCGCCGTCTTCGAGATAGACGAAGCGGTCGGTCAGATCGCCGAGCGCCGCGCAGTCCGATGCCAGATAGTTCTGCGTCGCGCCGATGCCGATCACGAGCGGCGAGCCCGCGCGGGCGGCCACGAGCCGCTGCGGTTCGTGCGCGCTCAGCACGGCGATCGCATACGCGCCGTGCAGCCGCTTGACCGCGCGCCGCACCGCGTCGAACAGATCGCCGCGATAGAGGCTGTGCACGAGATGCGCGATCACCTCGGTATCGGTCTCGCCACGGAACTCGTAGCCGCGCTGCCGCAGCTCCGCACGCAGCGTGTCGTGGTTTTCGATGATGCCGTTATGCACGACCGCGATCGTGTCGCGCGACACGATCGGATGCGCGTTTTTCTCCGATGGCGCGCCGTGCGTCGCCCAGCGTGTGTGGGCGATGCAGGTCTGCGCCTCGAGCCCGAGCGTCAGTACGCGATCCTGCAAGTCGGCGACGCGCCGCAACGTGCGCTCGCTGCGCAGGCGCCCGTCGCGCAGCACCGCGATCCCGCATGAGTCGTAGCCGCGATACTCGAGCCGGCTGAGGGCATTGACCAATTGCGGCACCTGATTGTTCAGGCCGCTTGCTCCGACGATTCCGCACATGTTTTCACCTCGTCCAGAAGATGGTTCCGGCTTGCCTGCGCGGCGCGTCGGGACGGCGTCCCGACAAGGTCGCACCGCGCGGAAGACGTGTCATGCATTGCTTCCAGGTTCGCCCGTCGCCCATTCGCGCGGCGGCGGCCCCGCGTGGGCGATCCATTCGATGCCGCAGATCGACCCGTTCGCGTCGTGCGACGCGACGAGAATGCGCGATGCGCGCGGCGTGCCGCTGCGTCGCCGGTTGCCGGTGAGCAGGGCGGCCGGCACCGAGTGCGCCGTGACGCTGGCCGAGCGTCGCAGGATCTTCGATACGCGCAAGCGGTACGCGAGCGGATGCACGACGCGCCCGGCGATCAGCCAGGTGATCAGCGAGCCGCCGATCAGCGCGATACAGGTCACGTAGAACACGAGCTGCTCGATAGGCATCTCCGCTTCGTTGAACGGCAGCAGATAGCGATACGTATAGATGCAGATCGATGCCCATACGCCGCCGACGAGCGCAGGTCGGCCGAAGCGGAACCAGGCGACCAGCAGCGGGCCGACGACGCCGCCTCGTTCGGCGATCATTTCGCGCGGAGTGCGCAGGGAGAGGTCAATAATCGGTGCGTTGTTCATGTTGAATGCCTCGGTCGGGACTGACCCACACGGCTCGCTTGCCACGGCCTCGCAGCACGACCGCCGGCAGCGCGACGACGGTAGTGATCATGCTGATCAGCCAGAAAGCGACGGGGTACCAAACGGTGTCAAGGAAATACATCAGCAGCTTCTCGTCGTAGCGACGATCGATCATGCTGCCGATGATCAGCTGCAGGATGCAGGTGGCGACCAGCAGCATCCCGTGCCAATGCGGTACGACGGAAACATGCCAGCTCGGCGGCAGCGGATAGATGACATCCACGAGCGCGAGCAGCAGAATGAACGACATCGCATAGGCCCAGGCGATGCCGATCAGATACTCGATGAACAGCGGCCACATCATCATCCGCGTCGGCTTCGCGAGCGCGCCGGCGTACTTGATCAGCACCTGGATGCCGCCTTTCGCCCAGCGCAGGCGCTGCCGGTACAGGCCCTTCACGGTTTCCGGCATCAGGATCCAGCTCAGCGCATGCGGCTCGTACACGACGCGCCAGTCGCTGCACTGCAGCTTCCAGCTGATGTCGATGTCCTCGGTCAGCATGTCGGTGCTCCAGAATCCGACATCGGCGAGGGCGGTCTTGCGGAACATCGTGATTACGCCCGATACCGTGAAGATGCGGCCGTACACCTGCTGCGTGCGCTTGATCAGCCCGACGATCGACGAGAACTCGCCGACCTGCATGCGGCCGAGCAGCGACGTGCGCGTGCGGATGCGCGGATTGCCGGTCACCGCGCCGACGCCCGGATCGGTCAGGAAATGGTCGAGCATCCATTCGATCGCATCGTGGCCGAGCAGCGAGTCGCCGTCGATGCAGAGCAGATACTCGGCGTTCGACATCGTGGCCGCGGTCGTGAGCCCGACCGCCTTGCCCTCGTTGCGCGCGTGATGAATCACGAGCAGCCGCGGAATCTCCACCGCGAGCTGGTTCAGGATTTCGCCGGTGCGGTCCTTGCTGCCGTCGTTGACCGCGATGATGTCGTAGTTCGGATAGTCCATCGCGTTCAGATGCTCGATCACGCTGCGTGCATTCGCCTCCTCGTTGAAGCACGGCACGACGATCGACACCTTCGGAAAGCCGCTCGCGGCGATCTTGCGCTTCGACAGCACGCGACCCTCTTCGAGCAGGAAGTAGTGCACGACGCCGCCGATCATCCACAGGTACGACATGAAGAACGGATAGTAGAAAACGAAATCCTGCAGCTTCGTAATGAGGCCGTGCGTGGTCATGGTGTCTTGGTCCCGTTGCGGTGCATCTGCATCAGTGCATTGATCGAGGTCGGATCGAGACGCGATTTCAGCGACATCACGTCGCGCACCGTGTCGAGATTCGGCTGGTTGTTCAGGAAGTTGTCCGGGTAGTACCCGAAGTTCACCGCGCCTTCGCTGCGCAGCCTGCGCATCTGCGCGAGCAGCGTGTCGGCGCCGATGCTCTTGTTCGCGTGCCAGTCGTACGACTGCAGCTCGAACACCGTGCGCGACAGGCCGTTCGGTTTCGCGCGCACGGTGCGCACGAGCCGGTCGAGCCAGCGGTCGGGATCGTCGGCCTGTTCCATGTACGGCATCGCCATCAGCGCGACGTAGTCGTAGGTGGCGAGGAAGTCCGCGTAGTTCTGCGCGTACCACGCTTCGGACTCGGGCTTCAGCACCGGCATCGCGAAGATGTTGCGCGCGGTCAGTACGTCGCCCGCGTTCTGATGCGAGAGCACGATCTTTTCGAGCTGCAGCGTGAAGTCGATCAGATGACGCGTCTTGCGCCGCGTCCAGCGCGCCATCAGGTCGGGATTGCCGCGGATCTTCGCGACGTCGGCCGGCAGCCCCCATTGCGCGTACGCGCGCAGCGCGTGGCGGCTCGCGTCCTCGTAGTCGTCGAGCACCGCATCGTCGCTGAACAGGATGCCGCTGAACGACGCGTACTTGCTCAGATCCTCGTAGATCTCCTCGATCATGAGCCGCGCATCGGGATCGAACGGGCTGAGCCGGAACACGCGCGAGCCGTTCTCGCGGGCCGGCGCACCGTCGAGCGCGCGGACGGCTTCGAGCCCGCGATGCTTGTCCGCCGGCGGCCGGAACGCGAGCACCGGCATCCACGCATAGACCTGCACGTTCGCGCGCGTGTTGAGCTGCCACGCGGCGCGCGAGAACAGGTCCGAGCGCATCGGCAGATGGCGGTTCGGGAAGTACACGGCTTCGGCGACACCCGTGCCTTTCGGATCCGCGTACGCCTGCAGGTAGACCGATTTCGGCTGCATCCGGTAGATGCGCTCGATGAGCACGCCGAGGTTCTTTTCCTGCTGCGCGGGGTTCGGGTCGTAGACCTGGTCGAGATCGACCTGCACGACGCGTTCTACCGCGTCGATGACGCCGCGGTTCGTCGCCGGCTCGCGCATCGACCGCTCGAAGCCGCCGATGTCGACGTCGTACATCATCAGGATCCGGCGCAGGCGATCGAGCGGTACGTCGGGCGTGTTCGGCCCCGCGTCGAGACTGAACTGGATATCCATGCCGAGCGACGTCGAGATGTCGCGCACCGGCTGGTTCTCCGCGCCGTACGGCCACACCATCGAGCGAATGGTGATGCCGGTGCGCTCGCGCACCTGGCGGATGCAGGTCTGCAGGTCGTTGCGTACGCGCGCGTGAAATTCCTCGTCGGTTTCGTACCGCTTCTCGTCGGGCAGATACAGGTGCGACGTGGTGGCCGGCAGTTCGTTGCCCTGCGGGTTTGCGATCGCGCCGTGATGCAGATTGTGCGTGTGGCAGGCGAGCTCGATCAGATCCGACGAGCCGAGCTTGCGCACGTCGTCCCACGACATGAAGTAGTCGCGCGGCACCGACACCTTGTCGCTGATCTTGATCGGCACGTCGGGCGGCGCATCGATCCACGACGTGACGATGCCCATCACGGCCGGATAGCGGAAGCGTTCGAGCAGCGGCAGCACTTTCGTGTAGTGGCTGCGGTAGCCGTCGTCGAACGTGAGCAGCACGGCGCGCGGCGGCAGCGGCTTGCCGCCGTGGCGCGACGCCTCGATCTGCTTGACCGTGATCGGGTGGTAGTTGTTCGTCTCGAGCCACGAGAAGATCGCGGTCAGCGTGCCGGTGTCGACCGCGAACGGGTCGACCATCGTCGACGACGAAAACGTCGACAGCAGATTGTCGCGGACATCGTGCAGGCAAATCACGCGAAACGTCTTGCCGTCGGCCGGGTCGGACGGCGGCAGCAGGTCGATCATCTTGGCCTTCGTCACGCCGGGAAACAACGAGCACGCGGCGAATGCCCCGAGGCATCCGCACATGAAGGTCCGTCTGGATTGCATGGAGAGCTCCTGTTACTAGAACGGCAGGTTGACCGACAGGAAGCCCGTTTCCGAGCGTTCCCGCTGGCCGTCGTACGCATGGCTGCTGACTTCGATGCCGTAGCTGAGCGTGATGTCGCGCTTGAACGTCCACGCGTGCTCGAGGCGCGCGCTCCACAGCGCGCTCGTGCCGAAGCCGCGCTGGTTGAACGCGCCGCCCGACGCGTACAGGCGCTGCTGCAGCGACATGTCGCCTTTCTTCCACAGCGTCATTTGATGCATCGCGGTGACGGCCGCCGCGTAGTCGCGTCTCGGACTGAAGTAGGGCGTGTCCTGCCGCGTATTGCTGTCGGTGCCGAGGCCGAGCGACACGTTGACGAGCTGGTTCGCGGACGTGTACACGCGCTGCGTGCCGGTCGCGGCGATTTCCTGGTGGAAGTTCGAGTCGCTGAAGCGGCTCACGCCGTAGGTCAGCTTCACTTCGCGCCGGTCGTTCTGCCGGTATGCGATCTCGACATTGGCCGAGCGGCCCCAGATGTGCGCGACGTACGCTTTCCACGGCAGCGAGTTGTCGTTGCTGTCGACCGCGCCGCTCAGCGTCCAGTAGTCGTCGACGTTGTAGGTCACCGTGCCGCGTCCGCCGGTGCGGCCGTCGCCGCCGAACGAGCGCGTCGCTTCGGCCTGGATCGTCAGCGGCCCGTGCCGGTAGTCGCCGCCGACGCCCGTGCGCGTGCGGCTGATGCGGCCCGTATCGGTCTGCGCGAAGCCGTAGAACGTGTGCGAGAACACGCGCCAGTTGTCGCCGAACGGCTGCGAGTAGATGTAGCTGTCCGACGAGAAGCTGTTGTCGGCCAGCGCGCTGTTGCCGTGTTCGTAGCTGATGTCGGTCGTAAACACCGGGCTGCGGTAGGCGTTGTAGTCGCGCTTGAACGAGCGCACCGCGGCGCTGTCCGGGAACAGGTTGTCGAGCGTTTCGTCGACGTTGCGTGCGGTCGCGTAGTCGTCCGCCGTCAGTGCCGCCCGGCCGAGCCCTGCACGCATTTCGACGCTGTCCGGGTGATCGGTCAGCGTCGCCTTGTACATCGCCATCGCCTGACGCGGATGCGACTGTCCGGACACGGCGTCGGCATGCGCGGAGCGCACTTCGGCATTGAACGGCACCTCCTTTTCGAGCCGCTCGAGCTCCGCGATGCCTTCGTCGACGCGGCCCGTGTAGATCAGGTACTGCGCGCGCAGCCGGTAGTAGCGCAGGTAGTCCTCGTTTGCCGGATCCCACGGATGCACCTCGCTCGCGGGCGGCAGCGCCGTGTCGATGTCGTTCAGTACGCGGCCCGCATCGGCGGCGCGCGCCTGATCGATATACGACCAGAACAGCCCCTCGCGCAGCTCGATGGGTCGCGTGCGCGAACCGTACTGGAAGCCGCGCGTCGCGCGGTCCGCGGCCGGCGCGCTCGCCTGTTTCAGCGCGCGCTCGTAGACGGCGCTCGCCTTGCCCGGTTCGCTGACGTAGAGATAGGCGTCGCCGACCGCGGCCAGCGCGTCGATCGAGATCTCAGCGTCGGGCGGAATCGTCTCGAACGTCGCGATCGCCTTGTTCATGTCGCCGCGCGCGGCATAGGCGATCGTGCGGTCGCCGGCGAGCGCGGTGCGCACCGACGAATACTCGGGCGTGACCGGCATGCGCGAGTCGAGATCGTCCGCGGCCTTCAGTGCCTGGTCGATGCCGTCGAAGCGGTCGGCGCTCGTCATCGAGCGCGCCTTGTCGCGGCCGCCGCGTACCTGCTGGCGGATCGACAGTTCCTCGAGTTGGGCGAGATCGACGGGCGAGAACGCATCGGGCCGCGCCTTCGCTTCGTCGAGCGCCTTGACCGCGCCGCCGCTGACCGCGAGCCCGAACACGTCGTTGCGGACGGTCGCGGGGTCGGCGGTGCGCAGATTCGGCGCCTGGGCGTTCGGCGCCTGCGCCTCCGGCGGCTGTTGGGGCGGGGGCGTTACGTCCGGGCGCTCGATCGACGGCGCGCCGATCATCGGCGCCGCGCCGGCCGGCGTCGGACTCGGCGCGGTCGGCATCGCCGTGCCCGACACTTGCGCGATCGCCGTCGGTGCGGTGGGCGGCTGTGCGGTAGGCGGCTGTGCGGACGGTGGCGTCGCGTGGGGCGTCGTTGCGTCGGGCGCCGTTGTGTCGGGCACCGTCGCGTCGTGCGACGTTGCGCCGGCTGTCGGCACATCCGCCGGCACGGTTTCGGACGCGCCCTGCGTGCCGGCGGTGCCGCTGGCGCCGACGGCGTCCGCATCGCTTTCGGCTGCGAAACAGGAGCCGGATGCGACGAGCAGCAAGACGAGCGGCGCGTGCACGAGGATCCGCCGATTCGGCGGAGCGACGGTGGTGCATTGTTGTTTCGGATTGTTGGCCACGGTGTGTCCTCACTTCGAGACGATCACGTCGATCGCATACCCGGCGACACGAGTCGCCGGTTGCCGTGCGGCCGGGTTTAGGGCCCCGGCTGCGCTAGGTCGCCTTAAAGGCGATTGCGGATAGCTTGTCCGAGCAATGCGCGCGACTCGCTGTTCATCGGGTCGATCGCAAGCGCGCGACTGGCGTTCTGCTCGACGCAATCCCACTGATCGAGCTGCGCACACCAGCGCGCCCGCGCGAGCGCGCGTGCGCCTTCCACCTCGTCGCGCGACACGGTCGCCGGCTCCATTTGCGCGGTATCGCTGGCGTAGCGCTCGTGCTTCGGCGCGGCATACGAGCGTTTGTGCGTGCTCGCGAGCACCGATGTGCGCGGCCGATGCGCATCGCGGCGACGCGTCGTCGAGTGACTCGACGTCGTGCCCGTGCGCGGGGTCGCGGCGAGCGCCGCGGGTGTCGACGCGGCGTCGGCCGCCTGCGGCGACGCGGTCCCTGCGTTCGAGACGGCCGCTGGCACGGCGGCCGATGTCGAGGCAGAGGCAGACGAAGGCGCGCTCGGCGGCGCGTTTTGCGCGATCTCGATCGCGGACGCCGGGTGCGCGCCGGACACCGCTGCGACGACGGCCTTGCCCGTCTTGTCGGCCGCGTTCCCGACCGCGCCGGAGATGTCGTGCGAGGCGCCTGCATGACCGACGCGCGCATCTCGCTCGATGTACGCGAAGCCGCCGAAGATCGCGGCAAACGCGACGATGCTCAATGCGGCGTTCTTTCCGGGTCCCCAGGTCGGCTTCTGCGGGGAGACGGCACGGTCGTCCGGTCGTTCTGCACGGGTCATTCACTGCTCCTCTGATCGATGTCGTTATTGGCGAGCGGCGTCGTCGCGCGCTTCGCCGGTGGGGCGGCACGGCGTGCCGTTCACCATCGCAGCTGCGCGGTCAGCGATCCCGTTTCGACGATCGCGAACTGCATCGAGCCCTCGTACGTCCCCTCGACGCGGTAGCTCGCTTCCGGAAGGCTGAACAGGCAGCGCGGGCCCGTTGCGTTGAATTCGACGAGCACGCGGCCGTGCCGTCGGAGCCGAACCTGCACGTTCGACAGCGGCTGCCCCGTCTGCGCGGACACGAAGGTCACGCCGAGGTTGTACGGGCGGCCGTCGGGCGGCAGCGGCGCACTGCTGTCGATCTGCGTGTCGCCGCACACGTACGAAATCACGTAGCGGCCCGTATCCGGCGCCGAGGCGGTCGCGGTCGTTTGCGCGTACGCGCCCGCGCACAGCGCCGACATGACCAACGCGATAAAAGGACCAGCGTGTTGGCGAAGCGAGGATGACATTGCGGCCTCCGTCCGGATTCGGTGGGTGCGTGATTATTCAGAACAAAAAATGCCCGCGTAATTTCGCGACACGCTATTGATACACGAAGGGTTTTTAACAAACAACTGTGTGTCGCACCGATGGGACGGATTATCGGTCTGTATTAAATGCGAAATCTGATGAAACCCAGTTTCTCGCTTAATTATGATTAAAGGCGATATTGCCGGTGTGCCTGGGATGCGCCGGTAGAGATGGATCGGCTCGCAAATTACGGTCCCGAAACGCGGGAATTTCGTGCCGAAAAATAACGGCAGACAAAAGGAAGATTTGCGCGCTCGTCGCCGGCTGTCGGGCCTTTGCGAGCGAATGGATCAGACGATTCGGCGGCGTCGGTGCGTTGCCTTACACGACACTGCCGGATGAAAGCTAAATCAAAATTTTTATTTCGGTTGTAACAAGGTATTTCCAGACGATAGATCGGACGGAATATCCCTGGAATAAGTCTGATGAAGTAAAAAATGCGCTCGGGTCGGAAAACGTTTACGACTTAATATCAGAGCTATTATCGGGAATAAATGTGATCTGTCGCACAGACGAAAAACAAAAATGCTTTCCGGGTACATTGATTGCCATTTCGCGGGCGCCGATTGGGCACGCATTTACCTCGGGGGCAGGCAATCGCGCCGCGACGGGCTCGGCGCGATTTAAGTTCGGGTTAATGCTGGGTCGATAGCATGATCGTGCCGGCGAACGGGCCCGACCCCCGCCGTCACGCGGGCGCGTCGGCACGCCGCCGCCGCGCCGTCGCGCAGCGCCTTCCATGCAACGGCGGCCCATCATGATCAAGACTTTCGACTACCCGCTCGGCAACGACACGATTTCGCTTTGCGCAAGCTTCGGCGCCGGCCCGGCGTGGCGCCGCGTGCTCGTAAGCCGCGCCGATTCGATGGAGACGTTGGTGGTGCTCGACGCACGCGGCCTGTCCGGGCTGCTGAAGGTGGCGACCGAGGCGCCGGAAGGGCTGCTGGACGACGCGATCCGCAAGGTCGGCGACGAGCGGCTCGTCGAGCGTGCGATTCGCGGGAGAACGGTGGTGGAGGCGTCGTTGTGACGACGTCGTGTGCGCGCTTGCGTGGCGCGCGCGGCGCCGCATCGTGCCGCGCGCGTTCGTGCGTGAACTACATGGCGAAGCGGTCGGTCGCCGCGAGCAGCGCGCTCAGGATGCCCGGTTCGTTGTATGCATGCCCGGCGTCGGGCACGATTTCCAGCGTCGCGTCCGGCCACGCCTTCGACAGCTCCCACGCGGTGCGCGCCGGCGTCGCGATGTCGTAACGCCCCTGAACGATCACGCCCGGAATGCCCGCGAGGCGATGCGCGTCGCGCAGCAGCTGCCCTTCGTCGACGAAGCCGCGATTCACGAAGTAATGATTCTCGATGCGCGCGAACGCGAGCGCGTAGTGGCCGTCCGCGAAATGCTCGGCGAGCGCCGGATCGGGCAGCAGCGTGATCGTGCGGCCTTCCCACAGGCTCCACGCACGGGCGGCCTCGAGCTTGGCCGTTTCGTCGTCGCCCGTCAGCCGTCGATGGTAGGCGGCCATCAGATCGCCGCGCTCCGCCGGCGGAATCGGCGCGATGAACGCTTCCCACAGATCGGGAAACAGCCACGAGGCACCTTCCTGGTAGTACCACAGCAGCTCGGCGCGTCGCATCGTGAAGATGCCGCGCACGATCAGTGCGCTGACGCGCGCCGGATGCGTTTCCGCATATGCGAGACCCAGCGCGCTGCCCCACGAGCCGCCGAACACGAGCCACTGTTCGGCGCCGACCATCTCACGCAGACGTTCGATGTCGGCGACCAGATGCCAGGTCGTGTTGTTGTCGAGGCTCGCATGCGGCGTCGAGCGTCCGCAGCCGCGCTGATCGAACAGCAGCACGTCGTAGCGCTGCGGGTCGAATAGCCGGCGATGGTCGGCGCTGCAACCGGCGCCGGGGCCGCCGTGCAGAAACACGGCGGGCTTGCCGGCCGGATTGCCGCAGCGCTCCCAATAGATGCGGTGGCCATCGCCGGTGTCGAGATAGCCGTGGGCGTAGGGTTCGATCGGTGGATACATGGGCGGCTCGTCGTGAACGGGGTCGCAGGCATTATGCGTGAAACGGCCGCAGTGTGTTCGGCGTACAAAAACCGGGAAGCCGCAGCGGGGTGAGCGGGGCGCCGTACTTCGTGCCGTTCGACGTGTTGCGCGCGACAGGGCTTGCCGCAGCCAACAAAAAAGGCCCTCACGGGCCTTTCGTCGAACGAAGTGACGCGCGGCTTACCGCGTCAGCTCGCTGAACCCGTCCAGCAGCCGCTCGACGTCGGCCGCTTCGATCGCGCCCATCGTCGAGATGCGGAACAGTTCCTTCGACAGCCCGCCTTGCCCCGCGTAGATCACGAACCCGCGCGCCTTCAGCCCGTCGTGCAGCGCTTCGTACGTGACACCTTGCGGCAGCCGATACGCGCGCAGCACGACTGACGACGCGCCTTCCGGCAGCACGAGCGGCATCCCGCGTGCAGCGAGCCCGGCCTGTGCCTGATCGGCGAGCGCCTTGTAGCGCGCATGACGCGCGCGCCAGCCGCCCGCTTCGTCGAATTCGCGCAACGCCTCGACGAGCGCGTAATACGCGTGCACGGACGGCGTGAACGGCGTGTTGCGCTGATCCTGCAGCTTCGCGAGACGGCCGAGGTCGAGATAGTAGGTGCGGCTCGCGGCGTTCGCGAGCGCGCTGCGGCGCACGATCACGAACGCGGCACCCGGCACGCCGTGCAGGCACTTGTTCGCAGTCGCCGCGACGGCATCGATGTCGCCGCCCGCGAAGTCGATCGCTTCCGCGCCGAAACTGCTGACGCCGTCGACGAGCAGCTTCACGCCGCGCGCGCGACAGACCTCGGCGATCGCGCCGAGATCGTTCAGGCGGCCGGTCGTCGTCTCGTGATGGATCACCGCGACGTGCGAGTAGCCGCCCGCGTCGAGCCGCGCGGCGATCTGCGCGAGATCGGGCGCCTGCATCCATTCGTGCTTGAGCACGTCATGTGCGATCGCGTACTGCGTCGCGATCTGCGTGATGCGCTCGCCGTACACGCCGTTCTCGATCACGAGCAGCTTGCCGTCCTTCGGCACGAGCGCGGCGATCATGCTTTCGACGGCGGCCGTGCCCGAACCGGTCATCAGCACGGCGGTCCATTCGGCCGGATCGAGTTCGTATGCGGCGACGAGACGCGCGCGCGCCTCGTCCTGCAGATCGAAGAATTCGCTTTCGCGATGGCACAGGTCCGGTTGCAGCAGGCTGCGGCGCACGCGTTCGGTGAGCGTGACCGGGCCGGGATTCAGCAGCAGCATCAATGGGCTCCTTCAGCGTGGGCTTCGGTCTGCGCGGCGCCGATGTGCCGCATCAGACGAGTCTTGACCTCGACCGGCGTCACGGTCGGGCGCGGCAGGCCGTCGGGCACGCCCGTGCGGATCGCGAGCCGCACGAACTGCGCGCCGTCGGTGCGCGGCGCGGCCAGCGCGGCATCGAGCACGTCGAGCGTGTCGCCTTCGACTGCGCTCGCGTAGCCGCATGCGGCCGCGACACCGGCGAACGATACGTGCTGCGATACGGTCGCCTGTCCGCCCGTCGATTCGTGCGCGCCGTTGTCGAGCAGCACGTGCGTAAGGTTCGACGGGCCGTACGTGCCAAGCGTCGCGAATGCGCCCATGCGCATCAGCGCGGCGCCGTCGCCGTCGACGGCCACCACGCGCAGATCGGGCCGCGCGAGCGCCAGGCCGAGCGCGAGCGGCGTCACGCAACCCATCGAGCCGACCATGTAGAGCTGGTTCGGCCGATCGTCGAGCGCGTACAGTTCGCGGCCGCAGAAGCCGGTGGAGGCGAGCACGACGGTCGAGTCGACCGGCGTATGCGCGATCACGCGCTGCAGCGCATCGTGACGCGTCGGCCATGCATCGGGCGACGCCGCACGCGACGACGACCGCGCGGCGACATGCGCGGCGACATGCGCGCGCGGCTGCGCAGCCGGATTCGCCTTCAGCTCATACGGCGCGACGCTGCCTTTCTGCATCACGAGCGCGTACGGGCGACCCGTCGCGTCCATGTGCGCGATCGCGCGGTCGAGCGCCGGGCCGACCTGTTCGGGGTCGGTCGGGAACGTCTCCCACGGGATCTCCATCGTGTCGAGCATCGCGGGCGTGATCGGCCCCATCAGCGCGTGCTGCGGTTCGTCGGCGACGCCCGGCTGGCCGCGCCACGTGACGATCAGCAGCTGCGGCAGGCGGAACGTCCAGGTGAGCGACGTGAGCGGGCTCACCGCATTGCCGAGCCCCGAGTTCTGCATCATCGCGATCCCGCGCTTGCCGCCGAGCGTCGCGCCGGCGATCAGCGCGACCGCGTCGCCTTCATTCGCGGCCGACAGGTAGTGCAGCGTCGGATCCTGCAGCACGTAGTTGATGAACGGCGTCAGGTACGAGCAGGGCACGCCCGCGTACCAGTCGAAGCCGCGTGCGCGTGCGGCCTCGACGAACTGGGCCGCTTCGATCATTGCGCGCCTCCGTTGCCGGCGCCCGGTTCGGACAGCGGCGTTTGTCCATGCGCGAAGTCGCCCGCGCGGCGGAAGTCTTCGAGATCGTTGACGCCGCGCCAGTGGCCGTGCACGTACTGCACCTCGATCTTCTCGCCGGCGTCGATCAGCGCGTTGAGCAGCGCGGGGATGTCGAGCGTGTCGAAATCGGCGCGTGCCTGCAGCGTCGCGAGCATCGCCTTCAGACGCTCGACGCCGGCGCCGCGCACGTTCAGCAGCCCGATCCAGCGGCCGTGCGGCGTGCCGGCGGCGGCATCGCTCGACACGCGCTGGAGCAGCACCTTCTGGCCGAACAGCCCGCGGTCGTCGGCGGCCGAGCAGAACGCGAAGTCGCGCACGCTCTGGTTGGTCGGCTCGGTCAGCGACGAATCGACGACGACGCTGAACTCGGCCTCGCTCTCCGCGAGATCGCGCAGGATGTAGCTGCGGAACAGCAGATCGCCGTACGAGATCACGGTGTCGCCGGTCAGGCGCTCGGCCGCGCAGGCGAGCGACGCGAGCTCGCCCGTTTCGGCGTGGCGTTCGTTGACGACGAGCTTGATCCCCGACGTGTCGATCGCATCGGCGCGATAGCCGCCGACGACGGTGATGTCGTTCACGCCGTGCTTCTTGAAGCCGTCGACGAGCCACCGCAGCAGCGGCTTGCCGGCAACGGGCAGCATCACCTTCGGCTTGTCCTCGGTGACGGCCTCGAGCCCCTTGCCGCGGCTCGCTGCGAGCACGACCGCCGCGTTCGACGCGCGCGACGACGACGACAGGTAGATACGCTCGGCCGCCGAGTATTCGTCGGCGTCCTGCAAACGGAAGATCTCGTTGACCGACGCGACGCGATCCTCGACGTTGATCAGCGTTTCGCTTTCGTGGATCTCGCGGGCGACGGCCTGCATCGCCGATGCCGACGCGCGGATCAGATGGTTCGCCCAGATCACGGTGCTGATGCCGGCCTGGCGGAACACGTCGGTGGGCGTGCTGTAGTACTTGGTCGGCACGATCACGAGCGGCGCCTTGCCGCTCCATTCGCGCGCGAACTGCAGGATTTCGTCGGGGCGCGACAGCTTGCTGTGGATCAGGATCGCGTCGGCGCCCGCTTCCGCATAGGCGTTCGCGCGGCGCAGCGCCTCGTCCATGCCCCAGCCCGCGATCAGCGCTTCGACGCGCGCGACGATCGAGAAGTCGGGGTCGCTCTGCGAATCCTTGCCGGCCTTGATCTTGCCGCAGAATTCGTCGATCTCGGCGAGCGGCTGGCGCTCGCCGTCGATGAAGCTGTTCGTCTTCGGGAACTGCTTGTCCTCGATGCAGACGCCGGCGATGCCGCGCTGCTCGAGCTTCTTCACGAGGCGGCGCACGTTGTTGAAGTTGCCGTAGCCGGTGTCGCCGTCGAGCAGGATCGGCAGATCGCTCGCGTCGGCCATGAACTCGAGCACGTCGACGACCTGCGTCCAGCTCGCCTCGTTGTTGTCGCGTACGCCGAACTGCGCGGAGATCGCGAGGCCCGAGGCCCAGATGCCCTTGAAGCCGGCTTCGCGCACGATGCGTGCGGACAGGCCGTTGTGGGCTTCCATCAGGAATTCGAGTTCGTTGCTCAGCAGCATCCGGCGCAGGCGTGCGCTGCGCGATTCGGTGAAGTTGGGTTCGCGTGCATTCATCGTGCGGCTCCCGCAGTGGTGCGTTGAATCAGGGGGAGGACGTCCTGCGCGGCGCGCGCGACGTCGTTCGGGAAATCGATTTCGATCCACGGCGCACCCGTGACGTCGGCGACGTCGAACGTGTGGCCGCCTTCGAGCAGCAGGTCGCGGACGGCTTCTTCGTGCGGCATGTTGGCGCGGCCGCTGTCGACGTAGCCCGCGACGATCGTCGCGAGGCGGCGCGCGGTGCCTTCGGTGAAGCGGAAGAAGCCGACCGACTCGCCGATCGTGTCGTAGTCGAGGTCGACCGCGAGCTGCTTGCGCAGCTCGACCGGCACGCCGTTCTTCAGGCACAGCTTGACGGGCTCGTCGCCGGCCTCGAAGTCGCGGTCGATCAGCAGGCGGTCGACCGGCTTGTCCGCGTCGGCCACGAGCGCGTGGAGAATGCTGTCGTCGTAGAGCACGTCGGCGTCCATCAGCAGCACGTCGCCGCCGCGCGTCATCGCATCGGCGACGGTATGCACGGTCAGCACGCTGCCCAGATCGTAGCGCTCGTTCAGCACGATCTCGGCGCGGCGGCCGAGGCGCTGCAGTTCCTGCTCGACCTTCTCGGCCTGGAAGCCGAGCCCGAGCACGATTTCGTCGACGCCGACGGCATCGAGCAGGCGCAGATGACGCTCGAGCAGCGATACGTCGTCGAAGCGCAGCAGGCACTTCGGAAACTGCGCTTCGGGCGGTTGTTGCAGGCGCAAGCCGAGGCCTGCCGCAAGAATGATGGCTCGCATGGGTTCTCCAACCAAAAAGCCGGCGGATCGGTGCGTGGACCGGTCAGTCGGCGAGCGGCTGCGGCGCACGGCGCCGCTGCCAGTTTCTTTCACTGAAATGCAGATAGAGCAGGCCGGGCAGGCCGAGCGCGAGTTCGCGCGCGCGTTTCGCGAGCGACAGCGCGAGCGCCGCGTCGGGCGGCAGACCGACGAGCGGCGCGAGGAGCAGGTAGCCGCCTTCCTGTGCGCCGAGCGAGCCGGGGATCGCGAAGGCCGCGCCGCGGATCGCCTGGCCGACGCTTTCGAGCAGCAGCGCATCGAGCCAGCCGACCGGATGGCCCAGGAAGCGCAGCGCGAGCCACACCTCGACGGTGCCGACGATCCAGCCGGCGAGGCTCAACGCGAAGGTCTGCGCGACCTTCGCGCGATCGCGGTACAGCGCGCCGACCGCATCGTCGATCGCGTCGGCGCGTGTCGCGAGCGACGACCAGTCGCGCGGGCCGAGCAGCTTCGACGCGAGCCGCAGCCCGTGTCCGAACAGCCCGCGCCGCTGCGCCGCATAGAACGCGACCGCGAGGCCGCCGAGCACGCCCGTCGCGATCAGCGCCGGCGTGCGCAGATAGGCGACCGAATCGTGCGTCGCATAGAGGCTGAAGGCGGCGATGCCGATCAGCGCGAACGCCATCTGCGCGAGCGCCTGCATCGTCGTGCTGACCGTGATCGCGGCGGCCGAGTCGGCCATGCGCGTGCCGCGCTGCGCGAGGTGGCGCACCATCAGCACCGGGCCGCCGATCTGGCCGGCCGGCAGCAGGCTGTTGACCGATTCGCCGACCCAGCGCGCGCGCAGCGCGTTGCCGAGATCGGCGCCCGGCTGGCCGCGGCGGAACATCACCGAAATCGCGCCCGCGTCGATCGCGAGCGGCACCACGTGGAATGCCGCGACGAGCGCGAGCCCCCAGCCGGCCGCGAGCAGCGTGGACGCAACCGCGCCGACGCCCTGCCAGGCGAGCAGCGCGATGAACAGCGCCGTCCCGAGGGACAGCAGAATCAGGCCCGCGCGCGTCATGACCCCGTCGAGCGCCGCGGCGCCAGCTGCTTGAAGACCTGACGGAAGCCGAAATACGCGATCGCGTCCTTCATGTTCGAGATGAAGCGCTTCCACGGCCGCATGCCGGGGTTCGTCACGTATTCGAAGGTGAGCGACACGCGAATCTCGTCCTGGCCGAGTGGCGTGATGCGGTGGCGCAACTTGTCGCCGTCGAACAGCACGATGCCGCCGTCGGCGATCTGCACGGAGCCCGGTTCGTCGGGCACGTCCGGATTGCGCGTGTGCAGTTCGTAGTCGAGCCGGCACGACGATTCGTCGATCACGCCGATCAGCAGCGTATAGCGGCGGCCGTCGTAGTACGAGGTGTCGTAGTGCCAGCCGATGTGGTCGCCCGGCTTGGTGTAGTAGTAGAGCGCGTACGCGTGCGGGTCGTCGTCGGGCGACAGCATCAGCTTGTCGCCGGTGATCTGTTCGAGAAAGCCGATCAGCGCCTTCGAGCGGTACAGCTCGGCGATGTACGGCGCCTGCTCGTCGATCGTGTGCCGGCTCACGCTGCCGCCCTGCTTGTGGCCGGGCAGGTAATTGCGGTTCAGGCCGGCCTGCAGCGCGCGCGCGGCGTCCGCGAGCTTCGCGTGCGCCTCGGGCGGCAGGAACGTGTCGAGGTACAGGAACGAGCCCTGGCGCGTGTAGTCGCTGCGCAGGCGCTCGAGGTCGAGGCGGCCGACGCAGGCGGCCACGGTTCGATCGGGATCGGAGACGGCCGCGCGCGCGGGCGCGGGACGTGCCGGAGCCAGCACGGAATCGTCGCGCGTGCTAGGAGTCATTTGGAAGCCTGGATTTCGGTTGAATTCTGCGGAACGTTGCCGCGCCTGACGATGCGCCACCAGTCGATCACGACCCACGCGGCGAACAGCGGCGCGCCGATCGACGCCGCGAGCAGGAACGGCTCGACGCCGTCGGTCAGCGTGACGAGCGGCAGCAGATACAGCACGTCCTCGGTTTCGAAGCCGCCGACGAACGCCTGCCGCGTGCCGGCCTTGCCGGCGAACGATTCGATGCGCATCCGCAGATAGAAGATCAGCGCGACCGCCGCACCGGCCGCCGCGCCGAGCAGCACGGGCGACGCAGCCATCCGGCCGCCTTGCGCGACGATCCCGACGCCCATGCTGACGAACAGCGCGATCGTCACGAGCGCGTCGGCGGCGAGGTCGTAAAAATGACCGATCTTGCTCGACTTGCCGCTGATGCGCGCGAGCTCGCCGTCGGTATGGTCGACGAAGTTCGACAGCACGATCAGGAACGCGCCCGCGTTGCTCCAGCCGAAACCGCCTTGCGCCAGGCACCAGGCGCCGGCGAGGCCGATCAGCAGACGGACGGTAGTGAGGTGATTCGGGGTGACCGGCGTGTCGACGAGCGGCCGGACAAGCGAGCGCGCGAGCCGCGCATCCCAGGTGCGCGGCAGGGGTGGCTCGGAGCGTGTTGCGGTTTTTCTGTGGTCCATCGGCGAAATATATACGGATTTGTAATTTGTTGCTTTTTATTCGTTCAATGTCCCGACATGTGCGAGTGTTACCGTGTATTGCGCACAACGCGCGCCGCTGGCCGAACGCGCACGGCGGGCGTCCGAAACGTTGATCTGGATCAGACCCGAAAAATGTGCGCCGCGCACAATCGGTCGGCCGCGCCTGTCACAGATCGGCCGCCGGATATCCGGCAAATTCGGGAAGGTTGTTTTGCATCCGGTGGATATTTCACGGCGACGCGGTCTGCGATACTCCGGCCGTGCCTGTGGTGCCGGCCGCCCAACGCGGCCCCAAGGGCTTCACGTCGCTCAGGAGACACCCCCCGCGACGTCAACGACAGACCGAAACGCGTCAGAAATCCCACTCATGACTTCATCACGCATCCTCGCTCCCGCGCTGCGTTCGCTCGTCCGCACTGCCGACCAGGCCGCCGCGCTGATCCGTCCCGGCATGACCGTCGCGATGAGCGGCTTCACCGGCTCGGGCTACCCGAAGGCCGTGCCGGCCGCGCTCGCCGCCCATATCGAGGCCGCCCATGCGCGCGGCGAAGACTTCCGGATCAACGTGTTGACCGGCGCCTCGACCGCCCCCGAACTCGACGGCGCGCTCGCGCGCACGAACGGCATCTCGATGCGGCTGCCGTACCAGTCCGACCCGACGCTGCGCGACAAGATCAACGGCGGCGAAGTCGACTATCAGGACATTCACCTGAGCCACGTCGCGCAGTACGCATGGTTCGGGCTGTTCGGCGAGCTGGATGTCGCGATCGTCGAAGTCGCCGGCATTCGCGAGGACGGGCTGCTGATTCCGTCGGCGTCGGTCGGCAACAACAAGACGTGGCTCGAACAGGCGAAGCACGTGATTCTCGAGGTCAACGCACGTCAGCCGCTCGGCCTCGACGGGATGCACGACATCTATTACGGCACCGCGTTGCCGCCGAACCGCAAGCCGATCCCGCTGACGAAAAGCGACGACCGCATCGGCGAGCCGTATCTGCGCTGCCCGGCCGAGAAGATCGTCGCGATCGTCGAGACCGACGCGCCGGACCGCAGCAACGCGTTCTCCGCGCCGGACGACACGTCGAAGCAGATCGCGACGCGCCTGATCGACTTCCTGCGCCACGAAGTGAAGCGCGGCCGGCTGCCCGCGAACCTGCTGCCGCTGCAGTCGGGCGTCGGCAACATCACGAACGCGGTGCTCGCCGAACTGAGCTCGGCCGGCTTTTCCGATCTGACCGCATACACGGAAGTGATCCAGGACGGCATGCTCGACCTGCTCGCCGACGGCACGCTGCGTTTCGCATCGGCGACCGCGCTGTCGCTGAGCCCGCCCGCCGTGCAGCGCTTCGCCGACCAGATCGCGATGTTCCGCGAGAAGATCCTGCTGCGCCCGCAGGAGATCAGCAACCATCCGGAGCTCGTGCGCCGGCTCGGCTGCATCGCGATGAACGGCATGATCGAGGCCGACATCTACGGCAACGTGAACTCGACGCACGTGATGGGCACGAAGATCCAGAACGGCATCGGCGGCTCGGGCGACTTCGCGCGCAACGGCTATCTGTCGTGCTTCATGTCGGCGAGCACCGCGAAGGGCGGCGCGATTTCGCGGATCGTGCCGATGGCAAGCCATGTCGACCATACCGAGCACGACGTCGCCGTGGTCGTCACCGAGCAGGGGCTCGCCGATCTGCGCGGGCTCTCGCCGAAGCAGCGCGCGCGCAAGATCATCGCGACCTGCGCGCATCCGGATTACCGGCCGATGCTCGAGGACTACTTCGAGCGCGCGTCGCAGGAGAGCTTCGGCAAGCACACGCCGCATCTGCTCGCCGAAGCGCTGTCGTGGCACGAGCGCTTCGTGCGTACCGGCACGATGAAGGCCTGATCGCGCCGCAGCGGCGCGCACGCGGCGTCAGTCCATCGCCGCGTGCGCGACGTCGACGTCCGCGCCCTTGCGCGGCGGGCGGATCAGCAGCAGCAACGGAATCATCAGCAGCGTCGCGACGAACATCAGCTTGAAATCGTTGAGGTACGCGATCATCGCGGCCTGCTGGTTGATCGTGCGGTCGAGCAGCGCCATGTCGAGGTGGCTGCCGGCCATGGCCTGCACGGCAGGGTTGAACGGCGTGATCTGGGTGGCGAGATCGGCATGCGCGACCTGCGTGTTGCGCGTCATCAGCGTCTGCACGATCGAAATGCCGATGCTGCTGCCGATGTTGCGCATCAGGCTGTAAGTCGCGGTGCCGTCCGCACGCAGCTCGGGCGCGAGCGTCGAGAACGACATCGCGCTCAGCGGCACGAACACGAGCCCGAGCCCGAAACCCTGGATCACGCCCGGCCACACGATATCGGCCTCGGACAGCACGATCGTGTAGCGCATCATCTGCCACAGCGCGAGCGCCGAGATCGACAACCCCGCGAGCAGTAACAGTCGCGCATCGACGTATTTCAGCAGCCGCCCGACGAACAGCATCGCGATCATCGTGCCGGCGCCGCTCGGCGCCGTGACGAGGCCCGTCGTCGCGACCGGATAGCCCATCAGGTTCTGCAGCATCGGCGGCAGCAGCGCGCGCGTCGCGTACAAAACCGCGCCGACGACGAAGATGAACAGCGTGCCGGTCGCGAAGTTCGGGTCGCGCAGCAGTTCCGACTTGAAGAACGAGGCCTTGCCGACGGTCGCCGTATGCGCGAGGAAGAACGCGAAGCTCAGCGCGGCGGCCAGCGCCTCGATGCGGATCTCGGTCGAGCCGAACCAGTCGAGCTGCTCGCCGCGGTCGAGCATCGCCTGGAACGCGCCGATCGCAAGCGCGAGCGTCGCGAAGCCGAATGCGTCGAATTTCACGTGCGGGCGCGGCGCGCGCGCCGGCAGGAAGGTCAGCACACCGGCCAGCGCGAACGCGCCGATCGGGACGTTGATGAAGAATACCCAGCGCCAGTTGTAGCTGTCGGTGAGCCAGCCGCCGAGCGTCGGGCCGAGGATCGGGCCGACCATCACGCCCATGCCCCAGATCGCCATCGCCTGGCCCTGTTTCTCGCGCGGATTGATGTCGAGCAGGATCGACTGCGACAGCGGCACCAATGCCGCGCCGAACACGCCCTGCAGCAGCCGCGAGCCGACGATCTGCACGAGCGATTCGGATAGCCCGCAGAGCGCCGACGCGACCGTGAAGCCCGCGATCGAGATCGTCAGCAGCCGCTTCACGCTGAGCCGGTCGGACAGCCAGCCGGTCAGCGGCGTCGCGATCGCCGCGGCGACGATATAGGAGGTCAGCACCCACGTGATCTCGTCCTGCGAGGCGGCGAGGCTGCCTTGCATGTGCGGCAGCGCGACGTTGGCGATCGTGCTGTCGAGCGTCTGGATCAGCGTGGCGAGCATGATCGACAGGGTCAGCATCGGCCGGTTCAGCGGGCGCGGCGACGCGGTTGCGGCGGGGTTCAAGAAAGTGTCTCCGTGGGGCGGTCGCCGTGGGCGGCGATCGGTATGCGTCAAATTATAAGCACGCTTATTGTATCTCCCCTTATCGTCGCTGCGGCGCGCGAGGGCCGCAGGCGGCTTGACCCTATAATCGCCCGATGGACAAGACCTACGAGAACCGGTTCGGCTATCTGATTGCGGACGTCGCGCGGCTGCACGGGCGCCTGTACGACCGGCGCGCGAAGCGTCTCGGGCTGACGCGCGCGCAAAGCCGCGTGCTCGCGTATCTGACGTGGAAAGGCGAGATGAATCAGGCGCGGCTGGCGGAATGGCTCGAGATCACGCCGATCTCGCTGACGCGGCTGCTCGACCGGATGGCGAGCTACGGATGGATCGAGCGGATCGCGAACGACGACGACCGGCGCGCGTTCGTGATCCGGCTCACCGACAAGTCGCGCGAAATCTTTCCGCAGATGCTCGAGGTCGGCGATACGGTCGTGGACGACGGGCTACGCGGCTTTACGCAGGAGGAGCGCGATACGCTGGTTCGGCTGCTCGGCCGCGTGCGGCACAACCTGATCGAGTGCGGCGGCGACTGAGTGCCGTCTCCGACTGTCGCCTGCTAAGCGGCGAGTGCGAGCGCCGCGAGATAGAGCCCGACGCCGTACGACAGATGCGCGACGAGGCTGCGCCGCCGTGCGACGGCCGGCTGCGGCGTGCGTGACGCCGCGATGCCGAACCCGAGCGCCGGCTGCATCACGAGAAACGGCGCGGCGACGCTGACGAATCCGGCCGCGAGCGCGGGCGCGAGCGTCGGCGTGTCGACCCAATCCGGTCCGGCGAGCGCGACCGGCAATCCGGCGAACGCGATGCCGATCGTGTAATGCGCGGCCCAGCCGAGCGCGCGTTCGCCGCGCAGCGGCGCGGCGGTCGCGATCGACGCGTGCCGGAAGCGTCCGTGCACCATATGGCCGAGCCAGCGGCCGACCAGCGCGAGATCCAGCGACGGCACGCCGAACACGCACCGACGCAGCAGCGCCCACAGATCCATCACCAGCGTCGCACCGACACTGATTGCCGCGATGTGCAGCAGCAGGGCGGGCGCGCTCATCGTGCACCTCGTCCGGATCGAGGGCGGCAGGCGGCGCGGCATCGTGTGCGCGTCGGCGCGCGGTTGCAGCGCGCGGCAGGCAGCGGGCAGGTGGGCTTCATCGGTGGTCGGGCTTGTCGTCGTGGATCGCGGCGGCTATCGTGCAACTTCAAGCTCACTTGAGGTCAAGCATGGGACGACTGGATATCGCCGAGGTCGCGCGCCGCACGGGGCTGCCCGCGTCGACGCTGCGTTTTTACGAGGAAAAGGGGCTGATCGAGCCGACCGGGCGCGCCGGGCTGCGGCGCCAGTACGACGAGTCGGTGCTCGAGCGGCTCGCGTTGATCGCGCTCGGCCGCGAGGCCGGTTTTTCGCTCGACGAGATCGTCGCGATGTTCGGTGCCGACGGCCGGCCCGCGATCGACCGCGCGAAGCTCGAGGAGAAGGCCGACGCGATCGATCGGACAATCCGTCGTCTCGCGGCCGTGCGCGACGCATTGCGCTACGCGGCGTCGTGTCCGGCGCCGAGCCATTTCGAATGTCCGTCGTTCCGGCAGTTGATGCGCGTCGCCGCGCACCGGCATCCTGCGCATCGCGCGAAGGCCGAGCGCGCTTAGTGCGGGTGGGGGCGTGTGGGCGCGTGCGGGTCAGCGCGCGTAATACGCGCGGCATTCCATCTCACGCCCGCGCACGATGCGTTTGCCGACGAGCGCACCGAGCGTTTCGGTGACGACGATGCGCTGATGTTCGCGCTGCAGCGCGTCGTAGAAGTAGAGCGCGACCCAGTTCATCGTGCGGCCCGATGCGCACGCCGGCGCGCCGGACGGACAGAGCGCGGTGAAGTGCCAGCCGCCTTTGGTCATGTGCATCACCGGCGAGCGCACGTTGCTGTCCAGGTGCGCGCGCGCCGATGCGAGTGCCGGCAGCGTGCCGGCTGCCGCCTGACGGCGATACAGACGGTCGACGTACAGCAGCAATTCGACGGGCGGCTCGGCGCCGAGCCCGGCATCGTCGAGGCAGCCCTGCCAGCGGCGGCGGCGCGTCAGCACGTCGTCGAGCGCCGCGCGGATGCCGGCCGCCCGACGCGGGCCGACGCCCGCGATCGTTTCGAGCCGGCCGCTGCGCGCGGCGCTTTGGAGTGCCTCGAGCGTATCGATATGCAGCACGTCGTGAATCCGCAGCGCGAGCGAGCGGCCGATGCCGGGCACCGCTTCGAACGCGGACGCGCGTTCCGGATCGCCGCGCAGGCGTTCGAGCTGACGCCAGCGTCCGGTGACGAGCCACTCGGCGATCGCCTGCGCGACGCCCGCGCCGATTTCGGGTATCGCGGCCAGCGCCTCGACGCCGCCCGCGTCGAACAGCGTGCGCGCACCGCCATCGAGCGCATCGACCGCGTCGGCCGCCGCACGATATGCGGCGACGCGGTACGGATTGGCCCCCTGATCGGCGAGCCGCAGCGCCGCCTCGCGCAGGCAAGCCGCGATCTGCCGGTTTTCGTCGTGCATCGGGTTGCTGCGCGTCGACATCGCGAGTGACCTCGGAAGGCACCAACGGAGGCGGGCGCGCGGCCGCGCGCCCGGTCCTTCGACGATTGTCGCGATGCGTGTCGAACGGCGATTGACGTGCATCAATGGCAAACGTTGCACGTTGCCGGACGCGCGCCGCGTACGACGATTATGCGTCCAGAAACGCGTGTGCGCCTTCGGCTTCGGCGGCCGTGCGCAGCGCGGCGAGCGCGCGCTTCTCGATCTGGCGCACGCGCTCGCGCGACATCCCGGCATCCTTCGCGATCGCATCGTAGGTGTCCGGCTCGGTGCCGCCGAGACCGAAGCGCCGGCGCAGCACGTCGGCTTCGGTCGGCGTGACCGAACGCAGCAGCGATCGCACGCATTCGCGCATGCGCGTGCCGGCCAGCTGCTCGAACGGGCTCGCGGATGTTTCGTCCTCGATCAGGTCGACGAGGCCGGTGTCGGCGTCCGGCAGCGGCGTGTCGAGCGAGACCGGCTCCGCCGGCAGCGCGAGAATCGCGCGCAGCTTGTCCTCCGCCAGGCCGGTTTCGGCCGCCAGTTCGGCCGGCGTCGGCTGACGGCCCGTGCGCTGACGGAAGCGCAGCGCCTGCCGCCGCACGCGCTGATGCTGATCGCCGACGTGGACGGGCACGCGGATCGTCCGCGCGCGGTCCGCGACCGCACGCGCGATCGCCTGCCGGATCCACCACGTCGCATACGTCGAAAACTTGAATCCGCGCCGGTATTCGAACTTCTCGATCGCGCGCATCAGCCCGATGCAGCCGTCCTGCACGAGGTCGGACAGATCGACGCCGCGGTTCAGGTACTTGCGCGCGATCGACAGCACCAGCCGCAGATTCGCCTCGAGCATCGCCCGCGTCGCGTCGCGCACCTTCTGTTGACCGTCGTTCAGCGCCGCGACCAGTGCGCGGCGCGCAACGGCGTCGAAGCACGCGGCGTCCGCGCCGGCGATCGCGCGCACCGCGTCGTCGCGTGACGCGGCTGCAAGCGCGCGTACGACGCGGCTTGCGTCGTCGACGGCCGAGGCGATCCAGGTCAGTGCGCCGAGCTCGGCCGCGAGACGATCGCGGGCGTCGCGATAGGCGCTCGATCGGCAGCCGTGCGCATGCAGCGCGCGCCGCACGTCGGCGAGTGCATCGCGTACCGCGTCGAAGCGGGCGGCTGCCGGTGCGTCGGCGCTGTCGTCCGCTTCGTCGGCGTCGCCGTCGCTACGGTCGGATGCGCTCGCCGGCGTCGTCGTGCCGACGCGCGCCAGCAGCGCGTCGACCGCCGGCGGACAACCGGCGAGCGCATGCAGCATCTGGTGGCGCCCGGTTTCGAGCTCGCGCGCAAGCGCGATCTCGTCTTCGCGCGTGAGCAGCGGCACTGCGTGCATGCGGCGCATGTACAGCGCGAGCGGATCGGTCGACGCGCTCGCGCCGCGCGCGAGATCGCCGAGCAGCGCGCGACCCTCTTCGAGCGCGTCGCGATCGACGTCGACCACGGGCGCGGCCGCGAACGGCGGCGGCGCGGCCGGCTCGTCGAGCACGGTGATCCCGATGTCCGCGAGCGCGGCGCGCACGACATCGAGCGCATCGGGGCTGTCGCTTTCGGGCGGCAGCGCGTCGACGAGGTCGGCGTGCGTCAGATAACCCTGCTCGCTGGCCAGCGCGAGCAGCTGGATGATCGGATCGAGGGGCGTGTCCGCCCGGGACGTGGGGCGTGGCGTAGTCATGTCGATGGCGGCGCGTGCCGCGTTCCTGTGAGGCGGACCGAAGTCCGCCGGTTTGGGGCCGCCGGGTGTTCGCGAACGCCTGTTCGTTCACGCCGGCCGGCCCGACTGTATTCAACGTGAGGGCATTCGCCAGGACTTCAACGTCGGCCCGGCACACGCGCGAGCACGCGTCGTACCCGCAGCGCGCGCTACTGCCGGCGACGGGGCGGAATCGCGCGCGGCGCCATGAAACAAACAGTAACGGATCATACCCGCGGAAATCTGCAGGGGACGTAAGCTAGAGTCAGGCGCGCTGCCGATGCGGCGCACGAATGGATGCCGGAGTACCCGATGAGTCCCGTTTCTGCCGCAAGGCCGGGCGTCGTCGCGCTGGTCGCGCTGACGCTCGGCGGCTGCTACTACACCAGTCCCTACGGTTATGCGCCGTATTACACGCCGGTGCCCGCCGTGGCATCGCAGCGCGAAGTGCCGGTTGCGCCGGCGGCTTCCGCTGCTGCTGCGCCGCCGCCCGCGTCGTCGTCCGATGCCGCGGGCGCCGCCACGTACGACACCGCTGTCGTGCCGCCACCCGTCTACGTCGCGCCGGCCTACGTGCCGTACCCGTATTACTACCCTGCGTACTATCCGGCCTGGTACGGGCCGCCGGTCGCGATCGGCTTCGGGTTCTGGGGACACTGGGGCGGCGGCCATTGGCGCGGCGGCGGCGGGCACTGGGGCCGCCCGTGGGGCGGCGGACACGGGGGCGGTCATCGGCACTGACGCGCGGCCGCGCCGCGGGAGAGCAACATGAAAAAGACGATTGTCGGCAGCCTGTCCGCCATTGCGTTTGCGCTGGCTGCCGTACCTGGCGTCGCGCATGCGCAGGGCGATGCCTATACCAACGCGCCGGCCGAGCTGTTCGCCGGGCCGGCGCCCGACTATCCGGTCGTCGCGGAACTGCCGCCCGGCACCGCGCTCGACGTGTTCGGCTGTCTGAGCGACTACACGTGGTGCGACGTCGCGCTGCCGGGCGTCCGCGGATGGATCGACGCGCAACTGCTCGACTATCCGTACCAGGGCAGCTACGTGCCGATGCTCGAGTACGGCGCGATGATCGGCGTGCCGATTACGGGCTTCGCGATCGGCGCGTACTGGGATCGCTATTACCGCAACCGGCCGTGGTATCACGACCGCGATCGTTGGATGCATCGTCCGGAACCGAGGGTCGGCCCGGGCGGCTTCCCGCCCGCGCGCGGGCGCCCCGAGCCGGGCGGCCCCGTGTTGCAGCCGCGGGCGCCCGGCGCGGCGCCGCACGATGCGCGTCCGTCGGCGACGCGCGGCGGCTGGAACGGTGCGGTGCGTGGGCCGGCGCCTGCGCCTGCGCAGCATCAGGCGCCCGCGCAGGGGCTTCCGCCGGTTCTGCGTCCTGCGCCGGCGCCTGCACCCGCGCCTTCACCGGCACCGGCGCCCGCACCGAACATGTCAGGCAACGGCCGCGCACCGGGGTTGCCGCCCGTTCTTCGGCCGCAGGGCGCGCCGGGCGGCGGCGCACCTGCGATGCAGCCGCATCAGGGCGGCGGT
Source organism: Burkholderia sp. BC1 (assembly GCF_052683555.1). NCBI lineage: Bacteria > Pseudomonadati > Pseudomonadota > Betaproteobacteria > Burkholderiales > Burkholderiaceae > Burkholderia > Burkholderia sp. BC1. The sequence continues at coordinate 42 of NZ_JBQYLP010000062.1, read as the reverse complement.
GGCGGTCATCAGCAGGGTGGCGGCTGTCTCTTATACACATCT
>NZ_JBQYLP010000061.1:0-34860 GCF_052683555.1 Burkholderia sp. BC1 | reverse complement strand
GCCTTGTACTCTTTATTTGTATTGTTAGCCGAACGCTCTGGAAAGTGCGGCCATAGCAGGTGATAGCCCTGTAGGCGAAAACAGTATGAAAGAACTAGGTGTACGACAAGTAGGGCGGGACACGTGAAATCCTGTCTGAAGATGGGGGGACCATCCTCCAAGGCTAAATACTCGTGATCGACCGATAGTGAACCAGTACCGTGAGGGAAAGGCGAAAAGAACCCCGGGAGGGGAGTGAAATAGATCCTGAAACCGCATGCATACAAACAGTCGGAGCCTCGTAAGGGGTGACGGCGTACCTTTTGTATAATGGGTCAGCGACTTACGTTCAGTAGCAAGCTTAACCGTATAGGGCAGGCGTAGCGAAAGCGAGTCCGAATAGGGCGTTCAGTTGCTGGGCGTAGACCCGAAACCAGGTGATCTATCCATGGCCAGGATGAAGGTGCGGTAACACGTACTGGAGGTCCGAACCCACTAACGTTGAAAAGTTAGGGGATGAGCTGTGGATAGGGGTGAAAGGCTAAACAAACCTGGAAATAGCTGGTTCTCTCCGAAAACTATTTAGGTAGTGCCTCGTGTCTCACCTTCGGGGGTAGAGCACTGTCATGGTTGGGGGGTCTATTGCAGATTACCCCGCCATAGCAAACTCCGAATACCGAAGAGTGCAATCACGGGAGACAGACATCGGGTGCTAACGTCCGGTGTCAAGAGGGAAACAACCCAGACCGCCAGCTAAGGTCCCCAAATATGGCTAAGTGGGAAACGAAGTGGGAAGGCTAAAACAGTCAGGAGGTTGGCTTAGAAGCAGCCACCCTTTAAAGAAAGCGTAATAGCTCACTGATCGAGTCGTCCTGCGCGGAAGATGTAACGGGGCTAAGCCATATACCGAAGCTGCGGATGCGTGCTTGCACGCATGGTAGGAGAGCGTTCCGTAAGCCTGCGAAGGTGCCTTGTAAAGGGTGCTGGAGGTATCGGAAGTGCGAATGCTGACATGAGTAGCGATAAAGGGGGTGAAAGGCCCCCTCGCCGTAAGCCCAAGGTTTCCTACGCAACGTTCATCGGCGTAGGGTGAGTCGGCCCCTAAGGCGAGGCAGAAATGCGTAGCTGATGGGAAGCAGGTCAATATTCCTGCACCGTCGTTAGATGCGATGGGGGGACGGATCGCGGAAGGTTGTCCGGGTGTTGGACGTCCCGGTCGCTGCATTGGAGAAGGCGCTTAGGCAAATCCGGGCGCAGGATTCAAGGGTGTGGCGCGAGCGACTTCGGTCGCGAAGCAATTGGAAGTGGTTCCAAGAAAAGCCTCTAAGCTTCAGTCTAACGATGACCGTACCGCAAACCGACACAGGTGGGCGAGATGAGTATTCTAAGGCGCTTGAGAGAACTCGGGAGAAGGAACTCGGCAAATTGGTACCGTAACTTCGGGATAAGGTACGCCCTTGTAGCTTGACCAGCCTGCGCTGGAAGGGTGAAGGGGTTGCAATAAACTGGTGGCTGCGACTGTTTAATAAAAACACAGCACTCTGCAAACACGAAAGTGGACGTATAGGGTGTGACGCCTGCCCGGTGCCGGAAGATTAAATGATGGGGTGCAAGCTCTTGATTGAAGTCCCGGTAAACGGCGGCCGTAACTATAACGGTCCTAAGGTAGCGAAATTCCTTGTCGGGTAAGTTCCGACCTGCACGAATGGCGTAACGATGGCCACACTGTCTCCTCCCGAGACTCAGCGAAGTTGAAGTGTTTGTGATGATGCAATCTACCCGCGGCTAGACGGAAAGACCCCATGAACCTTTACTGTAGCTTTGCATTGGACTTTGAACCGATCTGTGTAGGATAGGTGGGAGGCTATGAAACCGGAACGCTAGTTTCGGTGGAGCCGTCCTTGAAATACCACCCTGGTTTGTTTGAGGTTCTAACCTTGGTCCGTGATCCGGATCGGGGACAGTGCATGGTAGGCAGTTTGACTGGGGCGGTCTCCTCCCAAAGGGTAACGGAGGAGTACGAAGGTACGCTAGGTACGGTCGGAAATCGTGCTGATAGTGCAATGGCATAAGCGTGCTTAACTGCGAGACCGACAAGTCGAGCAGGTGCGAAAGCAGGTCATAGTGATCCGGTGGTTCTGTATGGAAGGGCCATCGCTCAACGGATAAAAGGTACTCTGGGGATAACAGGCTGATACCGCCCAAGAGTTCATATCGACGGCGGTGTTTGGCACCTCGATGTCGGCTCATCTCATCCTGGGGCTGTAGCCGGTCCCAAGGGTATGGCTGTTCGCCATTTAAAGAGGTACGTGAGCTGGGTTTAAAACGTCGTGAGACAGTTTGGTCCCTATCTGCCGTGGGCGTTGGATATTTGAAGGGGGCTGCTCCTAGTACGAGAGGACCGGAGTGGACGAACCTCTGGTGTACCGGTTGTGACGCCAGTCGCATCGCCGGGTAGCTATGTTCGGAAGAGATAACCGCTGAAAGCATCTAAGCGGGAAACTCGCCTTAAGATGAGATATCCCTGGAGGCTTGACCTCCTTGAAGGGTCGTTCGAGACCAGGACGTTGATAGGTCGGGTGTGTAAGCGCAGTAATGCGTTCAGCTAACCGATACTAATTGCCCGTAAGGCTTGATCCTATAACAAGTCTGTCTCGATAGCCGTTAGCGCTTCAGCGCTTACGGATATCGAGCGTCGAGTGCGAGGCACTCGACGTACTGCGGTTGAAGTACCGCGTATGTGTGAGATACAACCTCACAACCCAACCAAATTACTGCTTCTTCCAAGATTGGTTGCGCTGCGAAGCAACGCAACAACCCTCTTTGCCTGATGACCATAGCGAGTCGGTCCCACCCCTTCCCATCCCGAACAGGACCGTGAAACGACTCTACGCCGATGATAGTGCGGATTCCCGTGTGAAAGTAGGTAATCGTCAGGCTCCCTAAGCCAAGAACCCCCGCCCACCAGGCGGGGGTTTTTGCATTTGTGCGACGGAAAAGGCGAAAAGATCCGGCGATTCGGCACGACCGTCTCTTTCTGGTTTTTTATTCTCGCGTTGGTCCGCCTTTCAAACCATAATCCGCAAAATCGGGAAAAACCTGCCCGGGATAACGGCCGATTCCTTCTCCCCGATCCTCTGCGCACCGAGCGACAGATAGAATGCTGCCGCATGGGGATCGGCTTCGATCACGAAACTGGCAATCCCCCGCGCCGCGGCTTCTTGCCGAACCGCCGCCCATAGCGCGCGGCCAATACCCTGGCCCATATGATCCGGGTCGACGAACAGCCATCCGGGTGTCGGCCGATCGCAATCCATCGCTGCCCGGATCCAGAAGCCGACGATCCGACCTTCGTATTCGGCGGCGTAGCCGATCGAGTCGTCGATCGTCTCTGGTGTGATCGTGAGATCGGCTTCCCACAAGTCGAGCCATTCGCGCGGATACCCCCAGTGCGCCTTCGACAGGCGAGCCAGCGTCGTCAACTGCCCCGCATCCGAGGCGCGGGCGGCACGTACGGTAAATGGTGCGCGCATTTCGTCTCCCGTCCGTCGTATCGATCATGAGCCGCGCTCGACTTTCGTTTTCGACCGCAATCGATGTCGTCCCTCGACCATCACCACACAGATGCCGATCGACGCCAGGACATTCACGACCGGGTAAAACGCGACTGCGACGCTCCAGCTCTGCAGCGCCAGCACCGCCAGCGCGTATTTGACGATGCAGAGCGCGAAATAGGTCAGGCTTTCGCTCCACGGATCGCGGATCGTCTTGCGAACGGTCGGGCCGAGGCCGGCCAGTTCAATCAACGTCACCACGCAGATCGACAGCGTCGGGTCGTCGGTCAGCATCCAGAGCGGAATGGCAGACAGCGCGGCGCACAGGAACACCCAGTCGGCGCGAGTCCAGCTGCGTTCGCCGCGAAAGATGCTCGCGACGAAGGTCAGCACGCAGGTGACGGCGATCGCTGCCGTGCACCACGCCGACGGTCCCGCGCCCGCCACGAACTGACCGGCCGCGGCAATGACCGTGACGACCGACCAGATGAGCCACGTGAACAGATGCGGGCGAACGGTGCGACGGTAGATCGCGAGCGCGTACGGCACGGCCGCCACCAGCGACACGGCGGATCCGACGACACCCAGCACCGAAGCAACACCCTGATCGACCACCGTCATCGCAGCGACCTCGCCGGTAAGGACCGCTCAGTATGTGAGCGGGCCGCGTCACGCGCAACGTAGTCCGAGCATTGCGCACAGCCGGGCTCCGCCCGGCGTTGCCGCGCGAGTAGCGGGTGCGCGAAAGCCGACGGAGTAAACGCATCGACCGCCCGCTTCCGCGCAAAGCGGCCCCTCACTGCTCGGCCTGCGTCGCGTTGACGTCGCGCCGAAACGCGCCGGGACTCGTGCCTGTCCATTTCCGGAACGCACGATGAAACGCGCTCGGTTCGGTAAATCCGAGCGCGGCCGCGATCTCCGCGACACTCAACGTCTGTTCGCGCAGCAGCGACTGCGCGAGCGCACCGCGCAGTTCGTCCTTGATCGACGCGAAGCTTTGTCCTTCGCTGCGCAGGCGTCGCCGCAGCGTCGGCGGCGTCGTGCCGAGCCGCGCAGCCAGCGTGTCGAAGTCCGGCCATTCGGCTGCAGGCAACGCTTTCAGATGCGTGCGCGTTCGTGCGACCCAGCCCGTATCGTGCCGATAGCGCACCAGCAGATTGCCGGGCGCGCCGCGCAGAAACGTCTTCAAGGCCTGCGCCGACCGGATCGTCGGCAGCGACAGATACGCAGCATTGAACGTGAGCCGGCTGTCCGGACGATCGAAATGCACGGGCACGCCGAAGAAGCGGTGATAGTCGCTGCGCTGCTCGGGGCTCGCGCACGCGAAATCGATGCGCTGCAGCGGGATACGCCGGCCGATCAGCCAGCACGCGACGCCGAGCAGAATCAGCCAGAACGTCCGGTATGCAAACGCCGGATACGGCGTGTCGGACGGCGCCAGCACGATCTGCGCCAGCCCGTCCGCGACGACGAGTTCGCCGTGCGGCTCGTCGAGCACCACGCGCAGAAACTGCAGCGCGCGCCGCAACGCCTTTTCGAGCGTGCCGGCGTTCAGCACGGCGTGACACAGCAGCGTGAAGCTGCCGCGCCGCATCGGGCGCGCGGCGAGCCCGAAGAATTCGTCGTCGAGCGCGGTGGCGATCTCGAGCCACAGCCGGCCGTACTGCTGCGGCGTCACGGGCTCGCGCACGACCGGCGGCAGCCCGGCCGCATGCAGCACGGGCGCGATCGGAAGCCCTTGCCGCCGCAGGCAGGCAAGCGCATCCTCGACGAAGCCCGGCGAGATCATTTGCGGCGCCATTTTTGTCTGCTGTCTCCCGACATGGCAAAACCGATCACGATTCTAGTTTCTGTTTGTCATTGATTGCAATGTGACGGCTGTCTACCATCGATGTACCCCCCGACGCCCTTGCGGCCCGCCGGCGGTCATAACGAACAGGAGACACGCATGCCTGATGGAGCAACCGCCCGGGCGGTGCCGGCGTATGCCGACGCCGTGGCCCGGTTCCGAATCGACACTGTCGCGGCGCAACTGCATGGCGACCTCGAACATGGCCTGAATGCCTGCGTCGAATGCTGCGACCGTCATGCATCCGGCGATGCGGTCGCACTCGACTGGATCGACATCGACGGCGCGCATCATCGTTTCACGTTTGCTCAGATGAAAACGCTTGCGGCGCGCGTGGCCAACCTGCTAGTCGAGCGCGGCGTGAAGCCGGGCGATGTCGTGGCCGGGCTGTTGCCGCGCACGCCCGAACTGGTCGCGACGATCCTCGGCACGTGGCGCGCGGGCGCCGTCTATCAGCCGTTGTTCACGGCGTTCGGTCCGAAGGCGATCGAGCACCGGCTGCGCATGAGCGATGCGCGACTCGTCGTGACGAACGTCGCGAACCGCGCGAAGCTCGACGAGGTTGCCGATTGTCCGCCCGTCGCGACGGTGCGCGCTGCCGAAGCGCCGCTGCCGGACGGCGACATCGACTTCCGTGCGGCGCTGGACGCGCAGTCCGACACGTTCGAGCCCGTACTGCGCAAGGGCACCGACCTGTTCATGATGATGTCGACGTCGGGCACGACGGGCTTGCCGAAGGGCGTGCCCGTGCCGCTGCGCGCGCTGCTCGCGTTTCGCCAGTACATGTGCGACGCCGTCGACCTGCGCGCCGAAGACCGGTTCTGGAACATTGCCGATCCCGGCTGGGCATACGGACTGTATTACGCGATCACCGGGCCGCTGCTGCTCGGCCATGCGACGACGCTGTACGAAGGCGGCTTTACGGTCGACAGCACGTACGACGTGATCGAACGGCTCGGCATTACGAGCCTCGCCGGTTCGCCGACGGCGTACCGGATGCTGATGGCGGCCGGCTCCGACGCGGCCGCGCGCATCAAGGGCAAGCTGCGCGTGGTCAGCAGCGCAGGCGAACCGCTGAACCCGGAAGTCGTGCGCTGGTTCGATGCGGCGCTCGGCGCGCCGATCTACGATCATTACGGCCAGACCGAGCTCGGCATGGTCGTGAACAACCATCACGGGCTCACGCACGTCGTCCATCCCGGTTCCGCAGGTTTCGCGATGCCGGGCTACCGCGTCGCAGTGCTCGACGACGCAGGTCGCGAGCTCGGCCCGGGCGAGCCCGGCACGCTCGCGATCGACATCGCGCGTTCGCCGCTGCTGTGGTTCGACGGATACTGGCGGCAGGACACGCCGGCGATCGCAGGCGGCTATTACCGCACGGGCGACAACGTCGAGCTCGAGCCGGACGGAACCGTCAGCTTCATCGGCCGCGCGGACGATGTCATCACGTCGTCCGGCTACCGGATCGGCCCGTTCGACGTCGAGAGCGCGCTGATCGAACATGAGGCGGTCAGCGAGGCGGCCGTGATCGGCGTGCCCGACCCCGAGCGCACGGAGATCGTCAAGGCCTTCGTCGTGCTGTCGAACGGCTACGAAGGCACGCCGGCGCTCGCCGAAGCGTTGAGCTTGCACGTGAAGCGGCGGCTGTCCGCGCACGCCTATCCGCGCGCGATCGAGTTTGTCGACGCGCTGCCGAAAACGCCGAGCGGCAAGATCCAGCGCTTCGTGCTGCGCAAGATGGAGGCCGACAAGGCCGCTCAACCCTGAACACCTTCTACAACGGACTCCGAATGAAGATCAAAGATCGCGTTTTCCTGATCACGGGCGCCGGTTCCGGCCTCGGCGCCGCGGTGGCGCGCATGGTCGTCGCCGAAGGCGGCAAGGCGATGCTGCTGGACGTCAACGGCGACGCGCTGGCGAGCGTCGCGCACGAACTCGGCGCGGCGGCACGCTTGCTGAAGACCGACGTCACGAGCGAAGCCGACGGGCAGGCCGCGATCGCGGCCGCACGCGACGCGTTCGGCCGCATCGACGGGCTCGTGAACTGCGCGGGCGTCGCGCCGGGCGAGAAGGTCGTCGGCCGCGACGGCCCGCATTCGCTCGAGCGCTTTACGCGCGCGGTGTCGATCAACCTCGTCGGCACGTTCAACATGATCCGGCTTGCCGCCGAGGCGATGTCGAAGCAGGACGCCGATGCGGAAGGCGAGCGCGGCGTGATCGTGAACACCGCATCGGTGGCCGCGTTCGACGGCCAGATCGGACAGGCCGCGTATGCGGCGTCGAAAGGCGGCGTGGTCGGCATGACGTTGCCGATCGCGCGCGAGCTCGCGCGCTTCGGCATTCGCGTCGTGACGATCGCGCCGGGCATTTTCGCGACGCCGATGATGGCCGCGATGCCGCAGGACGTGCAGGACGCGCTCGGCAAGAGCGTGCCGTTCCCGCCGCGGCTCGGGCGTCCCGAAGAATTCGCGGCGCTGGTGCGCCATATCGCCGAGAACACGATGCTGAACGGCGAAGTCATCCGTCTCGATGGCGCGTTGCGCATGGCACCGCGCTGACACTGGAGGAAACGAATCATGACGACACAGGATCCGATCGTAATCGTCGGCGCGGCGCGTACGCCGATGGGCGGCTTTCAGGGCGACCTGGCCGCCGCGAGCGCGAGCGATCTCGGCGCGGTAGCGATCCGCGCGGCGCTCGAGCGCGCGAACGTGCCGGCCGAGCGCATCGACGAAATCGTGTTCGGCTGCGTGCTGCCGGCGGGGCAGGGACAGGCGCCGGCGCGTCAGGCCGCATTGAAGGCCGGGCTGCCGCTGTCGGCCGGCGCGACGACCGTCAACAAGATGTGCGGCTCGGGGATGAAGGCCGCGATGTTCGCGCACGATCTGCTGTATGCCGGCTCGGCAAACGTCGCGGTCGCGGGCGGGATGGAAAGCATGACGAACGCGCCGTATCTGCTGCCCAAGGCACGCGCGGGCATGCGGATGGGGCACGGCCAGGTGCTCGATCACATGTTCCTCGACGGGCTCGAGGATGCCTATGAAAAAGGCCGCCTGATGGGCACGTTCGCGGAAGACTGCGCGCAGGCCTATCAGTTCACGCGCGAAGCGCAGGACGCATTCGCGATCGCGTCGCTCACGCGTGCGCAGCGCGCGATCGCCGAAGGCCGCTTCGCGGCCGAGATCGCGCCGGTCACGGTGAAGGCCGGCAAGACGGAAACCGTCGTGTCGATCGACGAGCAGCCGGGCAAGGCGAAGCTCGACAAGATCCCGACGCTGAAGCCCGCGTTCCGTGAAGGCGGCACGGTCACGGCCGCGAACGCGTCGTCGATCTCGGACGGCGCGGCCGCACTCGTGATGATGCGCCGCTCGGAAGCGCAGCGTCTCGGTCTCACGCCGAAGGCCGTGATCGTCGGCCATGCGACGTTTGCGAACAAGCCGAATCTGTTCGCGACCGCGCCGGTCGGCGCGATTCGCACGCTATCCGAAAAGACCGGCTGGAATCTGCGCGACGTCGATCTGTTCGAGATCAACGAGGCGTTCGCCGTCGTCCCGATGGCGGCGATGCGCGATCTCGATCTGCCGCACGACAAGGTCAACGTACATGGCGGTGCGTGCGCGCTCGGTCATCCGATCGGCGCATCGGGCGCGCGCGTGATGGTGACGCTGCTGGCCGCGCTTGAAACGTACGGGCTGAAGCGCGGTGTCGCGTCGCTGTGCATCGGCGGCGGCGAAGCGACGGCGATCGCGATCGAGCGCGTCGCGTAACGGCGAGTGCATCGGCGCGCGGCACGGTGGCGCGCGCCGTGCGAGGGCGACGACGAGTGACGCACGCGGCCACGCCGCTGCGCGCTCGCGTCGCCCTTTTTGCGTGCGCTAGCGCGGCCCTTTCGGCGAGACGGCGCCGCACGCGCGCAGCACGAGCTGCACGACCTGCTCGGTCTTCTCGTCGAACGCCTTCTGCGTGAGCGCACGCTTGCCGCTCAGCGCACGGATCTGCGCGTCGAAATCCGCATAGTGCTGCGTGGTCGCCCAGATCAGATACATCAGCGCACGCGCATCGATCGGCGCGAGCAGCCCACGCGCGATCCAGCCGTCGATCACTTTCACGCGCGTGTCGAACCACGGCTTCACGCGGTCCGACAGAATGTCCTGCATATGCTCGGCGCCGTGGATGATCTCGTTCGCCCACACCTTCGAGCCGAGCGGGCGTCGGCGCGACAGCGCCATCTTTGCGCGCACGTAGTTGCCGATCGCCTCCACCGGATCGTCGCCGGCCTCGAACGAACCGGCCGCACGGTGCCAGTCCTCGAACAGATCGTCGAGCACGCGGCGGTACAGCGCGAGTTTCGTCGGGAAGTAGTAATGCAGGTTCGCCTTCGGCAAACCGGCGCGCTCCGCGATCATCGCGGTGCTCGCTCCGTCGAGCCCGCGCTCGGCGAACACGGCTTCCGCGCACGCGAGCAGATGCGCTTCGTTGCTCTCGCGGATGTGCGCCTTGCGTCGCCGCAAAGGCGTGTGCGCTGGATCGCTTTCGGTCACTGCGGCGCTCGCGTCGTCATGTCTCATCGTTGTCCTTGCGCGGCGCGCATGCCGCGTTGGGCTTCATTCTAGCCGCTCGTGTGCGTCGCGCCCATGCATGGCCGTGCGGTGGGCGCGCGCGATGTTGCGATGCGGTGGCACGTTTCTCGCTCGTTCGATCGCGTCAAGAAAGACATTGCTTTGGCAATTTTGATCGTCTAAAACCTGTCCAATCGGACAGGATTCGATGCGCGGCGAGCAGCCGCGCGAACCCCGCCGGCGATGTGTCGGACGAAACGCGCGAACGATGCGCACACGCACCGCAGCCGTGCACGTGTGCGCCGAAACGGATCGCGTGCGCACCGGCGAAGACCGGATCGACGACCTCACCGACCCCACAGGAGCGACGCGCATGAATGCGGTATCGGAAGCATTGAAGCGGACGGCCATCGATCCGTCGATCAAGGTAGACGGCAAGCGTTTGTGGAACAGCCTGATGGAAATGGCGAAGATCGGCGCGACGCCGAAGGGCGGCGTCTGCCGCTTGGCGCTGACCGATCTCGACAAGGCGGGCCGCGACCTGATCGTTCGCTGGGCGAAGGAAGCCGGGTGCACGGTGACCGTCGATACGATGGGCAACGTGTTCATGCGCCGCGCCGGGCGCGTCGCCGATGCGGCGCCGGTCGTCACGGGCTCGCACGCGGATTCGCAGCCGACCGGCGGCCGCTTCGACGGCATCTATGGCGTGCTCGGCGGTCTCGAGGTGATTCGGAGTCTGAACGACCACGGTATCGAGACCGAGCATCCGGTCGAGGTCGTGATCTGGACCAACGAGGAAGGCTCGCGCTTCGCGCCTGCCATGGTCGCGTCGGGCGTGTTCGCGGGCGTGTTTACGCTCGAGTACGGGCTGTCGCGCAAGGACGTCGACGGCAAGACGATCGGCGAGGAACTCCAGCGCATCGGTTATGCGGGCGACGTGCCGTGCGGCGGCCGGCCGTTGCATGCGGCGTTCGAGCTGCATATCGAACAAGGGCCGATTCTCGAGGCCGAGCGCAAGACGATCGGTGTCGTCACCGATGCGCAAGGGCAGCGCTGGTACGAGATCACGTTCACCGGACAGGAAGCGCATGCCGGCCCCACGCCGATGCCGCGCCGTCGCGATGCGCTGCTCGGCGCGTCGCGCGTCGTCGATCTCGTCAACCGGATCGGCCTCGATCATGCGCCGTTCGGCTGTGCGACGGTCGGGATGATGCAGGTGCATCCGAATTCGCGCAACGTGATTCCGGGCCGTGTGTTCTTCACCGTCGATTTCCGTCATCCGGACGATGCGGTGCTCGCGCAGATGGATGCGGCGCTGCGCGACGGCGTCGCGCGCATCGCGGCCGATATCGGCCTCGAGACGGCGCTCGAGCAGATCTTCTACTACAAGCCGGTCGCATTCGATCCGGCGTGCGTGCAGGCCGTGCGCGACGCCGCCGAGCGCTTCGGCTATTCGCATCGCGACATCGTCTCGGGTGCCGGCCACGATGCGTGCTATCTCGCACAGGTCGCGCCGACGTCGATGGTGTTCGTGCCGTGCGTCGACGGCATCAGTCACAACGAGGTCGAAGACGCGACGCCCGAATGGATCGAGGCCGGCGCGAACGTATTGCTGCACGCGATGCTGTCGCGCGCGTGCGAGCCGGTGTCATGACGCAGCAGCCGTAACGCGGCGCGCGGCCCGCACGCCGCCGCCGTACCGCATTCCGCAGCACGATCGTCCCGGCGCCGCGAACGCAGCCGGCGGGGACGGCTTTGTCTCCACCCAGCCGAAGGAACGCGTATGACCACCCAGCCAACCGGCGATATCGCCGCGCACCGCCAGTCGTCCACGCAGCTTTCCTGCGAATTCGCGGACATCGCGCCGCTGCTCGATCCCACCGCGGCCGCCGCGGCCGCGAGCCGCTGCCACTACTGCTACGACGCACCGTGCGTGCGCGCCTGCCCGACGCAGATCGACATTCCCAGCTTCATCCGCAAGATCGGCAACGGCAACCTGAAGGGCGCGGCGATCGACATTCTGTCCGCGAATCCGCTCGGCGGCATGTGCGCGCGCGTCTGTCCGACCGAAATCCTGTGCGAGGGTGCATGCGTGCGCAACCATCAGGACGCGCAGCCGGTCGCGATCGGCGCGCTGCAGCGGCATGCGACAGACTGGGCGATGGCGAGCGGCGCGGTGCGCTTCCAGCGCGCGCCCGACACGGGATACCACGTCGCCGTGGTCGGCGCGGGGCCGGCCGGGCTCGCATGCGCGCACCGGCTCGCGCTCGCGGGCCATCGCGTGACGCTGTTCGATGCGCGTGCGAAGGCGGGCGGGCTCAACGAATACGGGATCGCCGCCTACAAGACCGTCGACGATTTCGCGCAGCGCGAAGTCGACTGGCTGCTGTCGGTCGGCGGCATTGAGCTGAAGACGGGCGTCGCGCTCGGCCGCGACCTGACGCTCGACGCGCTGCGCGAAGGGCACGATGCGGTGTTTCTCGCGATTGGCCTCGGCGGCGTGCGCGCGCTCGCGGTGGAGGGCGAGCAGCTCGCGGGCGTGATGAACGCGGTCGATTTCATCGAACAGGTACGGCAGGCCGATGCGCTCGAGAACGTACCGGTCGGGCGTCGCGTGGTCGTGATCGGTGGCGGCAATACGGCGGTCGATGCGGCCGTGCAGAGCCGCAAGCTCGGCGCGGAGCGCGTGACGATGGTGTATCGCCGCGGCGTCGAAGCGATGAGTGCGACCTGGGCCGAACGCGAGTTCGCGCAGAAGAACGGCGTGACGCTCGTCACGCATGCGCGGCCGGTGCGGATGATCGGTGCAGGCGGTCAGGTGACGGGCGTCGAATTCGACACGGCGTCCGGCGAGCGCCTGACGATCGACGCCGACATGGTGCTGAAGGCGATCGGCCAGACGCTCGTGCCGGACGGCGTCGCCCCCGCGCTCTTGACGCCCGACGGCGCGCGCATCGCGGTCGACGCGGACGGCCGCACCGCATGGCCCGACGTATGGGCCGGCGGCGACTGCGCCGCGACGGGCGGCATCGATCTGACGGTACAGGCGGTGCAGGACGGCAAACGCGCGGCCGCGTCGATCGACGCCGCGCTCGCGCAACGCAGTGTGCGCGCCGCGTGAGCGGTGCATCGCGCGTCCTCGTATCGACGACAACGACCCCACCTTCACGGAGCCGAACATGGCCGATCTTCGCTGCACCATTGCGGGCATCACTTCTCCGAATCCGTTCTGGCTGGCCTCCGCGCCGCCGACCGACAAGGCCTACAACGTCAACCGCGCGTTCGAGGCGGGCTGGGGCGGCGTCGTCTGGAAGACGCTCGGACTCGATCCGCACGTCGTCAACGTCAGCTCGCGCTACGGCGCCGTGCAGTGGAACGGCCAGCGGATCGCGGGGCTGAACAACATCGAGCTGATCACCGATCGTCCACTCGACGTGAACCTGCGCGAGATCGCGCAGGTGAAGCGCGACTGGCCCGACCGCGCGCTGATCGTGTCGCTGATGGTGCCGTGCAACGAGCGCGACTGGAAATGGATCCTGCCGCTCGTCGAGGACACCGGCGCCGATGCGGTCGAACTGAACTTCGGCTGTCCGCACGGCATGAGCGAGCGCGGCATGGGCGCGGCGGTCGGGCAGGTGCCGGAATACGTCGAGATGGTCACGCGCTGGGTCAAGGAAGGCACGAAGCTGCCGTGTCTCGTGAAGCTCACGCCGAACATCAGCGACATCCGGATGGGTTCGCGCGCCGCCTACAAGGGCGGCGCGGACGGCGTGTCGCTGATCAACACGATCAATTCGATCGTCGCGGTCGATCTCGACCAGATGGCGCCGATCCCGACCGTCGATGGCAAGGGCACGCACGGCGGCTACTGCGGGCCCGCGGTCAAGCCGATCGCGCTGAACATGGTCGCGGAGATCGCACGCGATCCGGAAACGCCGAACCTGCCGATCTCCGGCATCGGCGGCATTTCGACATGGCGCGACGCCGCCGAATTCATCGTGCTCGGCGCGGGCAGCGTGCAGGTCTGCACGGCGGCGATGCATTACGGATTCCGGATCGTGTCGGACCTCATCGACGGGCTGTCGAACTGGATGGACGACAAGGGCTATGCGACGCTCGACGACGTGCGCGGCCGCGCGGTGCCGAACGTCACCGACTGGAAGTACCTGAACCTGCAGTACGACATCAAGGCGCGCATCGACCAGGACCGCTGCATCCGGTGCGGGCTGTGCCACATCGCCTGCGAGGACACCTCGCATCAGGCGATCACGCGCGAGAAGGACGGCGTGCGGCACTTCGAAGTCGTCGATGCGGACTGCGTCGGCTGCAACCTCTGCATGCACGTGTGTCCGGTCGAACAGTGCATCACGATGGAGCGCGTCGACGCGGGCGGCTACGCGAACTGGACCACGCATCCGAACAACCCGGCACGCGCGGACGCAGGCGCGGGCGCCGCGCCGCCCGAGAAGCATGCGAAGGCGGCCTGAGCGGTAGCCGGCGGCGCGGCGCGAGCCGGGTCGCCGTTTTCGATTCCGTCGGCCGGCATCGAGCGATGCCGGCGCGGACGTTTCCGTGGAGCGCATCCGATGAAAGCGACAGCGAACGGTGCCGAACCCGACGGCATGGCGATGCCGGGCGGCAGCCTGTACAACGACGATCTCGCGCCGACGACGCCGGCGCAACGCACCTGGAAGTGGTATCACTTCGCGGCGCTGTGGGTCGGGATGGTGATGAACATCGCGTCGTACATGCTGGCGGCCGGCCTGATCCAGGAAGGCATGTCGCCGTGGCAGGCGGTGCTGACCGTGCTGCTCGGCAATCTGATCGTGCTCGTGCCGATGCTGCTGATCGGCCACGCAGGCGCGAAGCACGGGATTCCGTATGCGGTGCTCGTGCGTGCGTCGTTCGGCACGCAAGGCGCGAAACTGCCGGCGCTGCTGCGCGCGATCGTCGCGTGCGGCTGGTACGGGATCCAGACCTGGCTCGGCGGCAGCGCGATCTACACGCTGCTGAACATCCTGACCGGCAACGCGCTGCACGGCGCGGCGCTGCCGCTCGTCGGCATCTCGCTCGGGCAGCTCGCGTGCTTTCTGGTGTTCTGGGCGCTGCAGCTGTATTTCATCGTGCACGGCACCGATTCGATCCGCTGGCTCGAAAGCTGGTCGGCGCCGATCAAGGTCGTGATGTGCATCGCGCTCGTCTGGTGGGCGACCTCGAAGGCGGGCGGCGTCGGCTCGATGCTGTCCGCGCCGTCGCAGTTCGCGGCCGGCGGCAAGAAGGCCGGGCTGTTCTGGGCGACCTTCTGGCCGGGCCTCACCGCGATGGTCGGCTTCTGGGCGACGCTCGCGCTGAACATCCCGGACTTCACGCGCTTCGCGCATTCGCAGCGCGACCAGATGATCGGGCAGTCGCTCGGGCTGCCGGTGCCGATGGCGCTGCTGTCGGTCGTGTCGGTGGTCGTGACGTCCGCGACTGTGGTGATCTACGGCAACGCGATCTGGGATCCGATCGATCTGACGAGCCGGATGACGGGCATCGGTGTCGGCATCGCGCTCGTGATCCTGACGCTCGACACGATGTGCTGCAACCTCGCCGCGAATCTGGTCGGCCCCGCGTACGACTTCTCGAGCCTGTGGCCGAAACGGATCTCGTACCGCACGGGCGGGCTGATCACCGCGACGATCGCGATCGTGATGATGCCGTGGAAGATCCTCGCGACGACCGACGGCTACATCTTCACCTGGCTCGTCGGCTATTCGGCGCTGCTCGGCCCGGTAGCCGGGATCCTGATGGTCGACTACTTCCTGATTCGCGGCACGCAGCTCGACACGCGCGCGCTGTTCGACGAAAGCGGCGGCTTCAGCTATGCGCGCGGCTGGAATCCGGCCGCGCTCGCCGCGCTCGCGATCGGCGTGCTGCCGAACCTGCCCGGCTTTCTGCATACCGCGTTTCCGGCGTCGTTCCCGAACGTGCCGGCGTTCTTCAACACGCTGTACACCTACGCGTGGTTCGTCGGCCTCGTGCTGGCGTCGTGCGTGTACGGCACGTGGATGAGATGGCGCGCGGCGCAGCGCGCGCAGATCGCGAGTGCATGACGCGCGGCATGCGCGCCATGCGGCACCCGACAGTCAACGAGGAGGCAACGAGATGGCAATCCTGATTCGCGGCGGCACCGTGATCGATGCGGACCGCTCCTATCGCGCGGACGTGCTGTGCGCCGAGCCGCAGGACGGCGGCACGATCCTGCAGATCGCCGAGAAGATCGACGCGCCGGCCGGCGCGACGATCGTCGACGCGCACGACCAGTACGTGATGCCGGGCGGCATCGATCCGCATACGCACATGGAACTGCCGTTCATGGGCACGACGGCGAGCGACGATTTCTATTCGGGCACGGCCGCGGGGCTCGCGGGCGGCACGACGAGCATCATCGATTTCGTGATCCCGAGCCCGAAGCAGCCGCTGATGGACGCGTTTCGCGAATGGCGCGGCTGGGCCGAGAAGGCGGCGGCCGATTACGGCTTTCATGTCGCGGTCACGTGGTGGGACGAATCCGTACATCGCGACATGGGCACGCTCGTGCGCGAGCACGGCGTGTCGAGCTTCAAGCACTTCATGGCGTACAAGAACGCGATCATTGCCGACGACGAGATCCTCGTGAACAGCTTCACGCGTTCGCTCGAGCTCGGTGCGTTGCCGACCGTCCATGCGGAGAACGGCGAACTCGTGTTCCGGCTGCAGCAGGCGCTGCTCGCGCGCGGGATGACGGGCCCCGAAGCGCATCCGCTGTCGCGGCCGCCCGAAGTCGAAGGCGAGGCGGCGAACCGCGCGATCCGCATCGCGCAGGTGCTCGGCGTGCCGGTGTATATCGTGCACGTCTCGGCGAAGGACGCGGTCGATGCGATCACACGCGCGCGCAGCGAAGGGCTGCGCGTGTTCGGCGAAGTGCTGCCCGGCCACCTGGTGATCGACGAGGCCGTGTATCGCGATCCCGACTGGTCGCGCGCGGCCGCGCATGTGATGAGCCCGCCGTTCCGCTCGGCCGAGCATCGCGAAGCGCTGTGGCGCGGGCTGCAGGCCGGGCAGCTGCATACGACGGCGACCGACCACTGCGTGTTCTGCGCCTCGCAGAAGGCGATGGGCCGCGACGATTTCACGAAGATTCCGAACGGCTGCGGCGGCGTCGAGGATCGGATGTCGGTGCTGTGGCATCACGGCGTGAATCACGGTCGCATCACACCGAACGAGTTCGTGCGGATCACGTCGACGAATGCCGCGCAGATCTTCAACCTGTACCCGCGCAAGGGCGCGGTGCAGGTCGGCGCCGATGCGGATCTCGTCGTCTGGGATCCGGCCGCGACGAAGACGATCTCGGTGAACACGCATCACCAGCAGGTCGACTTCAACGTGTTCGAGGGGATGACCGTGCAGGGCGTGGCGACGCACACGCTCACGCGCGGTGCGCTGGCCTGGGCCGACGGCGAGCTGCGCGCGGTGCGCGGCGCGGGCCGCTACCTGAAGCGGCAGCCCGCGGCCGGCTACTACGAGGCGGCGCGCATTGCGAACCGGCTGCGCGAGCCGCGTCCGGTCGAGCGCGCGCGCTGAGGCTGCGGCGCGGGGCGGGCGGCGGCGCGCGTCAGCGCACGTCGTCCACTTCGCGGATCGGGATCACCGTGCGCGCGCCGCACTGGCGCAGCAGGTCGCGCAGTTCGTTGATGACCGGAAACACCTCGTGGTTCCAGTCGGCGCCCTGCTCGTCGTGCGCTTCCTGCTCGCGCTCGACGATCCAGCGATCCTCGCCGAAGATGCGTTCGGTAAACCAGACGAGCAGCGGCCACGCGAGCTCGAGCGCGAACGGCACGCCCGGCTTGCGGATCGACAGCAGCCCGAACGTGCGGTTGGTGCGCTGCGCGGCATCGAGCGGCACGTAGACGATCCACAGGTCCATCACGAGCGTGCCTTCGCTCGAGCGAATCTGCAGCGTCTGATACGGGTAGCCGGTGCGTACCGTCATCACGCTCTTGTTCGCCTGGTCGCCCGGCTTCTTGCTCGAACCGAACACGAGCGCCTCGCCGACCGGCTGCTTGCCTTCCATGCGCGCGAACGTGTAGTCGACCTCGACCCAGTCGTCGCCGCGACGGCGGCCGACGCAGCGTGCGCGCATCTGGCCCATCTGCTTGCGGTGCAGGAACTGATGGTTCATGTCCATCAGGTTCTCGTGCATGAACGAGTAGTGGCACTTGACCTCGCGGCCGAAGCGGCGCGTCTTGTAGGCGCGGTCGTCCGCGGAGGCGAGCAGCGGGAACGGCCGTTCGTCGGCGCGCGTCGCGTCGCCGGGGAACACGAAGATCAGCCCGTGCGCTTCGCGGCACGGATACGCGCGCACGCCGTTCGGCAGCCGCTCGCGGCCGAGATACGGCACGTCGACGCAGCGGCCGCTGCTGCAGTCGTAGGTCCAGCCGTGATAGCAGCAGCGCAGCGTCTCGCCGGCGACGACGCCCGCATGCAGCGGCACCTGGCGGTGCGCGCAACGGTCTTCGAGCGCGTAGACGGCGCCCGATTCGGTGCGCACGAGCACGATCGGCTCGCCGGCGAAGCGCACGCCGAGCGTCTTGCCGCGCTTGAGCTCGCGCGACCACGCGAGCGGATACCAGTAATCGGGGTGAATCGGCACGCGGCGCAGATCGCGCACGAGCGCGCCGCCGGCGGGTTCGAGGGTGTTGCTGTCGGGCAAAGGCACTGCGCGCATGCGTGACGCCTCCTTGCTTGACCAGATGGTGATCGTCGCGTGACGCGACGGCGATCTGGAGGAGTCTACGCGAAGTTGCCGCGCGAAGCCCGATCGATGTCCATTTGTCCCGCCGTTGCGGTCGGACATTTCATATGACGAAGCAACGGCGGCCTGCGCGGCTGCCGCTGCTGGGTGCCGCCGCTGCGCCGGTCAGCGGCTCGCGTCGCGCCACAGGACCGCATCGGCGCGGTAGAGCGCCGGAAACCGCTGCTGCAGTGCGGCGACCTTCGGCAGATCGTTGAACGCGATGTAGGGCGCGTCGGGATGCAGCTCGAGGTAGTTCTGATGATAGGACTCGGCCGGATAGAAGCCATTGAACGGCTCGACGCGCGTGACGATCGGCGCGGCGAACGTATGCGCGCGACCGAGCTGCGCGACGTACGCGGTCGCGATCGCGCGCTGCTGTGCGCTGGTCGGGAAGATCGCCGAACGGTACTGCGTGCCTTCGTCCGGGCCCTGCCGGTTCAGCTCGGTCGGGTCGTGCGCGACCGAGAAGAAGATCTGCAGCAGCCGGCCGTACGTGATCCGCGCGGGATCGTAGACGATGCGCACCGATTCGGCATGGCCGGTCAGGCCCGTGCCGACGAGCGCGTAATGTGCGGTTTCGGATGCGCCGCCCGCGTAGCCGGCCGTGACCTGCTTCACGCCCTTCACGTGTTCGAAGACGCCCTGCACGCCCCAGAAGCAGCCGCCGGCGAGCACGGCCGTTTCGTCGTGCGACGCGTCGTGCGACGCGCCGGGCGTCTCGTCGAGCGTCGGGGCGGGGGCCGTGCGCGTCGGCTCGGCGGACTGGCCGGCGCGCTGAAAGCCGATCACGGCGGCAGCCACGACAGCGAGCGCGCCGATGCGCCGCAGCATCGCCGTGCGCCGCCGGCGCGCCGGTTGTGGGGAGGATGTCGTGTTCATCGTGGTACTCCTTCGCAGTCGGTTCGAAACGGGCGACCGGCGCGCGACGTGCGCGCCGGCGCGGTCAGCCGAACGTGAACGCGTACGCGTCGACGCCGGCGTCGAGAAACTCGATCGAGAACGTGCGGTCGGCGATCGCGCCCGGCTGCCGCACGAGCTGATACAGCCGTTGCCCGGTCACGGTGCCGTAGCCCTGCGCATCGACGTCGGTGCCGTGCGCGTCGCCGGGCGCGGCGCCGTCCACGGTCACGCGAAAGCGCACCGGCCTGCCGTTCGCGCCCGGGCCGAGCACGAGATGCAGATCGCGCGCATGGAACCGGTAGACGATCCGGCCGGCCGGCGCCGCGAGCGTCGCGTGCTCGGCGCCGACCTGCCACGTGCCGGCCAGCCCCCAGTCGTTGAGCGCGGGATGCGCCGGCGCGTCGTAGCGATGCGCCGCGTCGCGTACGACGCCGCCGGGCGACGCGAAGTCTTCGGCACGCGCATAGCCGACGTAGGTTTCGGGCGAGCGCACGTCCGCGCTGTCGGCGGCGGCGAGCGCGCCTTGGGCGGGGCCGCCCGTCAGGCCGATCGGCACGTTCAGCGCGTCCGGGTGCCCGGCTTCGGCGAGCAGCTGCTGGATCGCGCGCTCCGATTCCGCGTACTCGCCTTCGCCGAAGTGATGGCGGCGAATGCGGCCCTGCGCATCGACGAAGTAGTGCGCGGGCCAGTATTCGTTGTTGAACGCGCGCCAGATCGCATAGCGGTTGTCGATCGCGACCGGATAGTCGATGCCGAGATCGCGGACCGCCTTTTTCACGTTGCCGATGTCGCGTTCGAACGCGAACTCCGGCGCGTGCACGCCGATCACGACGAGGCCGTAGCGTGCGTACTTGCGCGCCCACGCATTCGTGTACGGCAGCGTGCGCAGGCAGTTGATGCACGAATAGGTCCAGAAATCGACGAGCACGACCTTGCCGCGCAGCGCGGCCGCCGTCAGCGGCGGCGAGTTCAGCCACTGCACCGCGCCGTCGAGCGACGGCAACGTGCCTTCGACGGGCAGCGCGGCCGGTGCGGCCATCGGCGCGGCCGCGCGCATCATCGCGCCGGCGGGCGGCGCGCCGCGGTCCGCGGCCGCGGTATCGGCCGCCGCCATCATCGCGGGGCCCGGGCCGGCGTCGTGCTGCATGCGACCGGACGCGCCGTCGGCGGCCGCCATCGCAATCGGCATGCCCGCCGGGCGGCCGCCGAGCCGGTCGACGAGGCGCGTTTCGAGGCCGCCCGTCGCGATCGTCGACAATTGCGCGAGCGCACCGGTGTCGAGGCCGAGCGCGATCGCACCGACGCCGGCCAGGAGCGCCGCGCCGATGCCGCGGCGGATCCATTCGCCGGCGCCGAGCGAGCGCTTCATCGCGGCGAACACCTTGCCGCCGATCACGAGCGCGATGCCGAGCGACGTCGCGGCGCCTGCCGCGTACGCGATCAGCAGCAGCGTGGTGCCGACGTTCGCGCCGTGCAGCGCGGCGCCCGTCAGCACGAGACCGAGGATCGGACCGGCGCAGGGCGCCCACAGCAGGCCGGTCGCGACGCCGAGCAGCAGCGACGACACGGGGCCGGCCGGGCGGCCGTCGCGCTGCGCGAGCCCGGTGAGCCGGTTGCCGGCCGCGACGAACGGGCGCGTCAGATGTTCCGCGACGCGCGGCATCAGCAGGCTCAGGCCGAAGATCGCGAGCAGCACGATCGCGGCCCAGCGGCCGGCCTGATTGGCCTGCGCGACCCAGCCGCCGCCGACGGCGGCGAGCGTCGCGACGACGGCGAACGTGAGCGCCATCCCGACGAGCAGCGGCAGGCCGGTGCGCACGAATGGCTGGTCGGCGCGCGCGAACACGAACGGCAGCACCGGCAGGATGCACGGGCTGAGGATCGTGAGTACGCCGCCGAGATAGGCGAGGACGATGAGCAGCATGGGAGCGTCTCCGAAGAGTCAGCGGGTCGGGGCCGGATCAGGCGGCCGCCGGGTGGAAGACGAGCGCGAGACCGTTCATGCAGTAGCGCAGGCCGGTCGGCGGCGGGCCGTCGTCGAATACGTGGCCGAGATGGCCGCCGCAGCGGCGGCAATGCACTTCGGTGCGGATCATCCCGAACGACGTGTCGGCACCGGTGCCGACCGCGTGATCGAGCGGCTGCCAGAAACTCGGCCAGCCGGTGTGGCTGTCGAATTTGGCGCTCGACGAGAACAGCGCGAGATCGCAGCCGGCGCACGCGAAGGTGCCGCGCCGATGTTCGTCGTTGAGCGGGCTGCTGTAGGGCGGCTCGGTGCCCGCCTCGCGCAGCACCGTGTACTGCGCGGGCGTGAGCCGGCGGTGCCATTCGGCGTCGCTCAGCGCGACTTCGAAACGACCGGCCGGCGGCGCGGCGAACGCGCGGCCGACGAGCGCGCGGCGGCCGGCCGACGACAGCGCGGCCAGCGCGGCGAGGCCGGCGGTGCCGGCGAACAGAAAGTGTCTGCGGGTGGGCATGATCGGCTCCTGAGGGCAGGTCCTGAAAACATGCGCACAGCGTAGGCAGCGGCCGGTGTCGAAGTCCTCACGGAAAGTTAAATGAATTGTGATCCCTTGCCGCCGGAAAATTTTGCACAATGGCGGCAGCGGCCGCGCGCCGCCATTCGAGCCGGGCGCCGTCCGATCCGGCATCCGCCCCGCAACCCGACCGCGCTCCGGCGCGCCGCGCCATCGCCATGGACCACCCAAAACGCATCCTGATCGTCGAGGACGACGCCGACATCGCCGACGTGCTGAGCCTGCATCTGCGCGACGAACGCTACGAGGTCGTGCATAGCGCGGACGGCGCGCAAGGGCTGCGGCTGCTGGAACAGGGCGGCTGGGACGCGCTGATCCTCGATCTGATGCTGCCCGGCGTCGACGGCCTCGAAATCTGCCGGCGCGCGCGCGCGATGGCGCGCTACACGCCGATCATCATCACGAGCGCGCGTTCGAGCGAGGTGCACCGAATCCTCGGTCTCGAAATCGGCGCGGACGACTATCTCGCGAAGCCGTTTTCGGTGCTCGAACTGGTGGCGCGCGTGAAGGCGCTGCTGCGGCGCGTCGACGCGCTCGCGCGCGACTCGCGGATCGATGCGGGCACGCTCGACGTCGCGGGACTGTCGATCGACCCCATCGCGCGCGAGGCCAGCGTCGACGGCACGCGCATCGACCTGACGCCGCGCGAGTTCGACTTGCTGTACTTCTTCGCGCGGCATCCGGGCAAGGTGTTCTCGCGCATGGATCTGCTCAATGCGGTATGGGGCTATCAGCACGAAGGCTACGAGCACACGGTGAACACGCACATCAACCGGCTGCGCGCGAAGATCGAGGCCGATCCGGCCGAGCCCGTGCGGATCCTGACCGTATGGGGGCGCGGCTACAAGCTCGCGGCCCCCGAGCAGCGGGACGCATGATGAGACTCACGCTCACCCGCCGCCTGTCGCTCGTCTTCTCGGTGCTGCTGCTCGCCTGCTCGGGCGCGTCCGCATGGCTGCAGATCCGCGCGAACGACATGCGCGAGAAGGAAGTCGTGCAGGCGCTGTCGCGCGATCTCGCCGCGCACATCGCGAACAGCACGCCGCTGATGGGCGCCAACGGGCTGCGCCCCGATGCGGTACGCACGCTGTTCGGCCAGTTGATGGGCGTGAACCCGAGCGTCGAGGTGTACCTGCTCGACAACGCGGGCCGCATCGTCGGCGACGATGCGCCGCCCGGCCACGTCAAGCGCGACCGCGTCGATCTCGCGCCCGTGAAGCGCTTCATCGCGGGCGACCCGCTGCCGATTCTCGGCGACGATCCGCGCAGCGCCGACGCACGCAAGGTGTTCAGCGCGGCGCCGCTGCAGCGCGCGGGCGAGCCGCCGGCCGGCTACATCTACGTCGTGCTGCTCGGCGAGGCGCACGACCAGCTTGCTGCGCGCGTCGAGGCGGGCAACGTGCTGCGCACGACGCTCTGGTCGATGGCACTCGTCGCGCTGCTCGGCCTGCTCGCGGGGCTGGTCGCGTTCAGCCTGATCACGCGTCCGCTGCGCCGTCTGACCGACGCGATGCGCCGCTTCGACGCCGACGGCGCGCCGGACACGCAGCCGCCCGTGCCGCGCAGCGCGCCCGGCCGGCGCGGCGACGACATCGCGGTGCTCGAATCGGCGTTCGCGCAAATGGCCGACCGGATCGGCGAGCAATGGCGCGCGCTGACGCGGCAGGACCAGCAGCGGCGCGAACTGATCGCAAATATCTCGCACGACCTGCGCACGCCGCTGACGTCGCTGCACGGCTATCTCGAGACGCTGTCGCTGAAGGCCGACACGCTCGCCGAGCCCGACCGGCGCCGCTATCTGTCGATCGCGCTGGCGCAGAGCGCGAAGGTCGGCCGGCTCGCGCAGGCGCTGTTCGAACTCGCGCGGCTCGAGTCGGGCGGCGTGCAGCCGGAGCGCGAAGCGTTCTCGATCGTCGATCTCGTGCAGGACGTGTTCCAGAAGTTCGAGCTGACCGCGCAGGCGCGCGGCATTGCGCTGCATGCGCGGATTCCGTCGCGTGTGCCGGCGGTGTCGGCCGACGTCGCGATGATCGAGCGCGTGCTGACGAACCTGATCGACAACGCGCTGCGGCACACGCCCGCGCACGGCGACGTCGAGGTCGCCGTCGAGCCGCGCGGCGACCGCGTGCTCGTGACCGTGTCGGATACGGGCGAAGGGATTCCGCCGGCGCGCCGCGAAGGGCTGTTTCAGCGGCCGCAGCGGCCCGCGAGCGGCGCGGCCGCGCGCAGCGGCGGGCTCGGCCTGCTGATCGTGCATCGGATGCTGCTGCTCAACGACAGCCGCATCCGGCTTGTCGATCGCACGGGGTTCGGCGCGGTATTCGAATTCGCGCTGCCCGTTGCATCGGCCGTGAGCGGCGACGGCGCGTCGACGGGTGGCGAGATGCGCTGAGCGGCGTCGGCGCGCGGCACGGCGCGCGATGCGTCGCGCGACGACTTCGGCTCTCCGCTCTCCGCTCTCCGCTCTCCGCTCGCGCCGACGCGCCGAAGCGCATCGCGCGTCATCGGCCGCGCTTGCGCCGCACGTCGCTCGGCGTCGTGCCGGTCCAGCGCTTGAACGCATGGCGGAATCCGACCGCGTCGCTGAAGCCGAGCGTCGACGCGATATCGTCGATGCTGAGCGTGGTCGTGCTCAGATAGTCGATCGCAAGCGCCTTGCGCACGCTCGTCAGCAGCGCGCTGTACGACGTGCCTTCGGCTTCGAGCTTGCGCCGCAGCGTGCGCGACGTGATGCAGAGGCTGTCCGCGATCGCGTCGATGTCGGGAAACTGGCCGGGCGTGCGCGTGAGTTCCTGATAGACGCGGCGCGTGACGTCGGCCTGGCTGCGCAATTCGTCGAGCAGCCGCGCGCACTGCGACGACACCTGCGCGGCCGTGATCGGATTGGCGAGCTGCGGCGCGCGTGCGAGCCAGGCCGACGGATAGCCGAGCGCATGACGCGGCTGATCGAACGCGATCGGGCATTCGAGCACGTCGGCCAGCAGCGCCGCATGCGGCGGCCGCGGCTGCGCGAACTGCGCGCGCGCCGGCACGCACCACGCGCCCATCACGTCCTTGATGATCGTCACGTGCACGGCGAACTGCAGGTCGATCAGGAATCGGTACAGCGCGGTGTCGAGATCGGGCAGCGCCACTTCGTGCGGATCCGGAAACAGCCACGACGCGATGCCGTCGTGCTCGACCCAGCGGATCGCCAGCATGCGGTTCGCGAGCTGGTGGTATTTGACGGCCGAATCGAACGTGTGCGCGAGCGAGGTCGAACAGAGCAGCGCGTAGCCGTACATCCCGTAGCTCGACGCGTGCAGCCGGCTGCCGACGCGCACGCCGAGATCGGTGCCGTCGTATGCGCGAATCGCGTTGCGCGCGGCCGTCACGAACTGCAGCGACGACGTGAGCGTAAAGGGATCGGCGACCGCGGCCGCATCGAGCCCCGTGCCGTCGAGCACGACCGCAGCGTCGACCCCGAGCGCCGACGCGACGTCGACGAGTACCGCCAGCTTCGTCGGCGAATAGCGCCGGTCGTGCAGCGCGTGCATCGACGGCGCGTCCGGCACGGCCGCCGCGCGGGCGGCCGGCGGGTTCGGAAGCGTGCTGCGCGTCATGGCGGGAGTGTCCGTCCGTTTTAATACCTGTCCGGGCCCGCGATTCTGCCCGCGAACGTCCGGCCGCGCCATCGGGTTCACCCTGATACGCGCGGCTGCGTGCGGCACGCGTGTGTGCGCCGACACACATCCGGGCGTGCGCGTGTCCGTTTCGATCACCTTTTCGGCCGCGCCGATCATTTTCAAGAGCCTGTCGCGCAAGCGATAGTCGCCGTTCAGGCGGCGGCCCGCGTCCCTCGGACGCGCAGGCGCCGCACGCACGGCGCCATGCCGGATCGGGACGGCCGACAGCCCGCGCGCGCCGTCCACGGAGGAGATCGATCATGACAAACAGACACTGGATCGCGTCGTACGGCCCGATTCCCGCGGAGATCGACGCCGATCGCGATGCATCGGTCACGGCGATGCTCGGCGACGCGATGCGCCGCTTTGCCGACCGCCCCGCGTTTCGCGCCGGCGCGCGCACGCTGACCTATGCGGACGTCGATCGGCTGTCGTCCGCGCTCGCCGCGTATCTTCAGCAGGTCGTCGGTGTTCGCCGCGGCGATCGCGTCGCGGTGATGCTGCCGAACGTGCCCGCGTTTCCGATCGCGTTCGTCGCCGTCGCCAGGCTCGGCGCGGTGCAGGTGAACGTCAATCCGCTCTATACCGCGCGCGAACTCGAACATCAGCTCAACGACGCGGGCGTCGAGACGATCGTCGTATGCGGCGGATCGACCGACACGCTGGCCGACGTGATCGCACGCACGCGGATCCGCACGGTGCTGACCGTCGGGCCCGACGATCTCGGCATCGTGCCCGTCGCCGACGCGGCGCGCGGCGCATTGCCGACGGCGACGATCGCACTTGCCGACGCGCTCGAAGACGGCGCGCGCCGTACGTTCGACGCCGTCGCGCCGAGCGGCGACGATTTGCTGCTGCTGCAGTACACGGGCGGCACGACCGGGCTGTCGAAGGGCGCGGCGCTGTCGCATCGCAACCTCGTCGCGAACGTCGCGCAGTTCGAAGCGTTCATGTCCGACGCGCTGCGCGCCGGCGACGAGGTGATCGTCACCGCGATCCCGCTGTATCACATCTTCGCGCTGACGGTGAACTTCCTGTCGTACTTCACGGCCGGTGCGCAGAACTGGCTCGTCGCGAATCCGCGCGACGTCGATGCGCTGGTCGACGTGCTCGCCGCCGCGCGGCCGACCGTGTTCGTCGGCGTGAACACGCTGTATGCGGCGCTGAGCGCGCATCCGCGGCTCGGCGATGTCGACTGGTCGCGGCTGCGCCTCTCGATCGGCGGCGGTGCGGCGACGATCGATGTCGTGTCGGCGCGCTGGCAGGCGATCACCGGCAACTTCATCCGCGAGGGCTACGGGTTGTCCGAGACGTCGCCGGTCGTGTCGTTCAATCCGCTGTTCGTCGATCGCTTCACCGGCACGACGGGCCTGCCGTT
Source organism: Burkholderia sp. BC1 (assembly GCF_052683555.1). NCBI lineage: Bacteria > Pseudomonadati > Pseudomonadota > Betaproteobacteria > Burkholderiales > Burkholderiaceae > Burkholderia > Burkholderia sp. BC1. The sequence goes on along the minus strand of NZ_JBQYLP010000061.1, from coordinate 7,621 downwards.
GCCCTCGACCGACGTGAAGCTGCTCGACGAGCGCGATCGCGAAGCGGCGATCGGCGAGCCGGGCGAGATCTGCGTGAAGGGGCCGCAGGTGATGACGGGCTACTGGCAGCAGCCGGAGGCGAACGCGGCGGCGTTCACGGCCGACGGCTATTTCCGCACCGGCGATATCGGCGTGTTCGACGCGGCGGGCTTCCTGCGCATCGTCGACCGGAAGAAGGACATGATCCTCGTATCGGGCTTCAACGTGTATCCGAACGAGGTCGAGGCCGTCGCGACCGCGTTGCCCGGTGTCGCCGAATGCGCGTGCATCGGCATGCCGGACGAGCGCACCGGCGAGGCCGTGAAGCTGTTCGCGGTGCTCGCGCCCGGTGCCACGCTGACCGAGGCCGACATCGTCGCGCACTGCCGCGCGAATCTCGCCGGCTACAAGGTGCCGAAGTGCGTGCGCATCGTCGAGCGGCTGCCGAAGTCGACGGTCGGCAAGATCCTGCGCCGGGAACTGTCGCGCGTCGACTGATGGCCTCGCAAGGCCGTGCGGACGGCGCCGTGCGGCGCGCGACACGGCCCGTCGTGCGCGCGCGGCGCCGGCAGCCGCTGCAGTACAATGCGAGCCGTTCGATCGACGGGGACGCGATGACCGGCTCAGATTCACCGACTGCCCGGCCCGGGCGCGCGCTGCCGCCGCCCAGCGCGACGGTGCCGATTTCGCTCGTCAACGGCTTTCTCGCGAGCGCCGGCGTGCAGCACGATATCGTCGAGCGCTACCTGCGCGAGGCCGGGATCCCGGCCGAGCTGCGCAGCGAGCCGCACGCGCGCGTGACCGAGGAACAGTTCTCGACGCTGTACCGCATGCTCGCGATCGAGCTCGACGACGAGATGCCCGGCATCTTCTCGCGCCCGCTGCGCGGCGGCACGCTCAAATATCTGTGCCTGAGCCTGCTCGATGCGCGCAATCTCGAGACCGCGCAGCATCGCTTCGGTCAGTTCTTCCATATCCTGCTCGACGATTTCTTCGTCGAATCGAAGCGCGACGGCCTCGTCGCGCAGGTGCTGCTGCGGCCGAATCCGGCGGCCGGGCCGATCGGCGCGCTCGGCCAGGAACTGATGCTCAAGCTCGTGCACGGCGTGTGCTCCTGGCTGATCGGACAGAGGATTCCGCTGCTGCAGATCGAGTTCGCGTGTCCGCGGCCGCGCCACGCGGTCGATCATCTCTATTTCTTCTCGGGGCCCGTGCAGTTCGACTGCGAGCGCACGCTGATGCGCTTCAGCGCCGACTATCTCGACGCGCCGATCCGGCAGAGCAAGCGCAACCTGCGCAAGTTCCTCGCGCGTGCGCCCGGCGACTGGATCTTCGAGACGTTCAGCGAGCAGCGCGTCTGTCACCGCGTGCGGCAGTACTTGTCCGAGGCATTGCCCGATCTGCCGGTGATCGAACAGGCGGCCGAGCATCTGCATTGCTCGGTGCGCACGCTGAGCCGCCATCTGGCCGCGGAAGGCACGACGTTCCAGGCGCTCAAGGACGAACTGCGGCGCGACATCGCGATCCAGCGGCTCACCGACACGCAGGACACGATCGCGGCGATCGGCGCCGATATCGGCTTCGACGATCCGAGCGCGTTTCATCGCGCGTTCCGGCACTGGACGGGCAGTACGCCGGGGACGTATCGGCGGCGCGCCTGACGCCGCAGCGGCGGTCGCGTGCGGGCGCTCCCATAACCGGCAACCGTTGGCCGGCTCCCATAACCGGCTTCCCTCGGCCGTCCCCATAACCGGCTCCCTTGCGCGTTCGCGCGGGCCGGGCGCGTGCGGTCCGTCGCCGATTTTCAGGCGGCGGCGCTGCAGCGCGTGGCCGGTTTTGTCACCAGTTGGGCCGGATATGACAATGAGAATCGGCCGCGGCGGCGTTACGATGGGGTTCGACATCGCGTCGATCTGGCCGGTTTTGCCGTATCGGGCCGTGCGGCGCGCCTCATTCATCGCCTGATTGGATTACGACCATGAGCTATATCGCCCCCGTCAAGGACATGCTGTTCGTGCTGAAGGAACTGGCCGGCATCGATGCCGTCACGCAACTGCCCGGCTTCGAGGATGCGGGCTACGACACCGCGCAGGCCGTGCTCGACGAATCGGCGAAGTTCTGCGGCGAGGTGCTCGCGCCGCTGAACGTCGACGGCGATCGCAACCCGAGCAGCTGGAAGGACGGCGTGGTGAGCGCGACGCCCGGTTTTCGCGAAGCGTTCCGCCAGTTCGTCGAAGGCGGCTGGCAGGGGCTGCAGCATCCGGCCGACTACGACGGCCAGGGGCTGCCGAAGCTGATCGCGACGCCGTGCATCGAGATGCTGAACGCGTCGAACCTGTCGTTCGCGCTGTGTCCGCTGCTGACCGACGGCGCGATCGAGGCGCTGCTGACGGCCGGCACCGACGAGCAGAAGCAGCGCTACGTGCCGAAGCTGATCTCCGGCGAATGGACGGGCACGATGAACCTGACCGAGCCGCAGGCCGGCTCCGACCTCGCGCTCGTGCGCTCGCGCGCGGAGCCGCAGGGCGACGGCACCTACAAGGTGTTCGGCACGAAGATCTTCATCACGTGGGGCGAGCACGACATGGCCGACAACATCGTCCATCTGGTGCTCGCGCGCACGCCGAACGCACCGGAAGGCGTGAAGGGCATTTCGCTGTTCATCGTGCCGAAATTCCTCGTCAACGAAGACGGCACGCTCGGTGCGCGCAACGACGTGCATTGCGTGTCGATCGAACACAAGCTCGGCATCAAGGCGAGCCCGACCGCGGTGCTGCAATACGGCGATCACGGCGGCGCGATCGGCTATCTGGTCGGCGAAGAGAATCGCGGGCTCGAATACATGTTCATCATGATGAACGCAGCGCGCTTCGGCGTCGGGATGCAGGGCATCGGCGTCGCCGATCGCGCGTACCAGAAAGCGGCCGCGTTTGCGAAGGAGCGCGTGCAAAGCCGCCCGGTCGACGGCTCGGCGAAGCAATCGGTCACGATCATCCATCATCCGGACGTACGGCGCATGCTCGGCACGATGCGCGCGCTGACCGAGGGCGCACGTGCACTGGCGTACGTGGCCGCCGCGCACAGCGACATCGCGCATCGTCATCCGGACGAGGCGACGCGCGCGCGTCATCAGGCCGTCTACGAATATCTGGTGCCGATAGTGAAGGGCTGGAGCACGGAGATGGTGAACGACGTCGCGAGCCTCGGCGTGCAAGTGCACGGCGGGATGGGCTTCATCGAGGAAACGGGCGCCGCGCAGTACTACCGCGATGCGCGGATTCTCGCGATCTACGAAGGCACCACGGCGATCCAGGCGAACGATCTCGTCGGCCGCAAGACGCTGCGCGACGGCGGCGCCGTTGCGCGCGCGCTGATCGCGGAAATCGGCGAGACGGTCGCGGCGCTCGGCAAGCTCGACGGCGCGGCGGCCGCGTCGATGAAGGCGCAGCTCGAGCAGGGCGCGCAGGCGCTGTCGTCGGTGGTCGACTACGTGCTCGCGAATGCGAAGCAGGATCCGAACGCGGTATTTCTCGGCAGCGTGCCGTATCTGAAGCTCGCGGGCATCGTGCTGTGCGGCTGGCAGATGGCGCGTGCGCTCGTCGCGGCGGATGCGCAGCGCGCGAACGATCCGGCGTTCTTCGACGCGAAGATCGCGATCGCGCAGTGCTATGCGGAGAACGTGCTCGTGCAGGCGAGCGGGCTCGCGGCGTCGATCGTCGGCGCGAAGAACGGCCAGGGCGTGCTCGCGATGACGGAAGACCAGTTCTGAGTCGAGCGCACGCGGACGCACACCGGAGGAGATAGGATTTTGACCACACAGGATTTGATCGCGCAGTATGGCCCGCGCGAATCGATGGAATACGATGTCGTGATCGTCGGCGGCGGCCCGGCCGGGCTGTCGGCCGCGATCCGGCTCAAGCAGCTGGCGGCCGAGAAAGGCACCGAGATCGGCGTGTGCGTGCTCGAGAAGGGTTCCGAGATCGGCGCGCATATCCTGTCGGGCGCGGTGATGGACCCGCGCGCGCTCACCGAGCTGTTCCCGGACTGGAAGGAACGCGGCGCGCCCTTGAACGTCGAGGTGACGGAAGACCGCTTCCTGTTCCTGTCCGAGAAGAGCGCGGTGCAAACGCCGAACTGGGCGCTGCCCGACAACTTCAAGAATCACGGCAACTACGTGATTTCGCTCGGCAACGTCACGCGCTGGCTCGGCCAGCAGGCCGAAGCGCTCGGCGTCGAGATCTTTCCGGGCTTTCCCGCCGCGGAGATTCTCTACAACGACGACGGCTCGGTCAAAGGTGTCGCCACCGGCAACATGGGCGTCGGCAAGGACGGCGAGCCGACCGAGAACTTCCAGCTCGGCATGGAGCTGCACGCGAAGTACACGCTGTTCGCCGAAGGCTGCCGCGGCCATCTCGGCCGCCAGTTGATCGCGAAGTTCAAGCTCGATGCGAACGCCGATCCGCAGGCGTACGGCATCGGCATCAAGGAGCTGTGGGAAATCGATCCGGCCAAACACAAGCCGGGCCTCGTGATCCACACGGCCGGCTGGCCGCTGAAGCCGGACACCTACGGCGGCTCGTTCCTGTATCACATGGACAACAACCAGGTCGTGGTCGGCTTCGTGGTCGGCCTCGGCTATACGAACCCGTATCTGTCGCCGTTCGAGGAGTTCCAGCGCTACAAGACGCATCCGTCGATCCGCGCATTCCTCGAAGGCGGCAAGCGCGTGTCGTACGGCGCACGCGCGATTACTGCCGGCGGGCTGATGTCGCTGCCGAAGACGGTGTTTCCGGGCGGCGCGCTGATCGGCGACGATGCGGGCTTCCTGAACGCCTCGCGGATCAAGGGCAGCCATGCGGCGATCAAGACCGGCATGCTCGCGGCCGACGCGGCGTTCGACGCGGTGCAGGCCGGCCGTCAGAGCGACGAACTGAATGCGTATCCCGATGCGTTCCGGCAGTCGTGGCTGTACACGGAGTTGTACCGCGCGCGCAACTTCAAGCAGTGGATGGCCAAGGGGCTGTATCTCGGCACGCTAATGGTCGGCATCGAGCAGAAGCTGATGGGCGGCAACGTGCCGTGGACGCTGCACCACAAGCACGCGGATCACGAGATGCTGAAGCCGGCGTCGCAGTGCGAGCCGATCGTCTATCCGAAGCCGGACGGCAAGCTGACGTTCGATCGCCTCTCGTCGGTGTTCATCTCGAACACGAACCACGAGGAGAATCAGCCGGCGCATCTGACGCTGAAGGATCCGAGCGTGCCGGTGAACGTGAACCTGCGCACGTATGCGGGGCCGGAGGGTCGCTTCTGTCCGGCGGCCGTGTACGAGTTCGTGAAGAACGACGACGGCAGCGATCGTCTGGTGATCAACGCGCAGAACTGCGTGCACTGCAAGACCTGCGACATCAAGGACCCGACGCAGAATATCGTGTGGGTCACGCCCGAAGGCGGCGGCGGGCCGAATTATCCGAACATGTGACGCATCACGCGCATGCATGGGCGTGCGCGAACGAACCGGAGCAAGACGATGAGCAATGCAGCGAAGGAAGTCGTGGTCGTAAGCGGTGTTCGTACCGCAATCGGCGATTTCGGCGGAAGCCTGAAGGATTTCTCGCCGACCGAGCTCGGCGCGAAGGTCGTGCGTGAAGTGCTGTCGCGCGCGAACGTGCCGGGCGACGCCGTCGGCCATGTCGTGTTCGGCCATGTCGTGAACACCGAGCCGAAGGACATGTATCTGGCGCGCGTCGCGGCGATCGACGGTGGTGTCGCGCAGCACACGCCCGCGCTGACGGTGAACCGGCTCTGCGGTTCGGGCCTGCAGGCGATCGTGTCCGCGGCGCAGACGATCCTGCTCGGCGATGCCGACGTCGCGATCGGCGGCGGCTCGGAGAGCATGACGCGCGCGCCGTACAGCGTGCCGGCCGCGCGTTTCGGTCAGCGCATGGGCGACGCGAAGCTCGTCGACATGATGCTCGGCGCGCTGCACGACCCGTTCCAGTCGATCCACATGGGCGTGACGGCCGAGAACGTCGCGGCAAAATACGGCATCTCGCGCGACGCGCAGGATGCGCTGGCGCTCGAATCGCACCGTCGCGCGGCGCGCGCGATCGCCGAAGGGCGCTTCAAGGATCAGATCCTGCCGATCTCGATTCGCACGAAGAAGGGCGAGGTCGCATTCGACACCGACGAACACGTGCGCCACGAGGCGAGCGCCGAGGATTTCTCGAAACTGCGTCCGGTGTTCGCGAAGGAGAACGGCACGGTGACGGCCGGCAACGCGTCCGGCATCAACGATGCGGCCGCAGCCGTGCTGATGATGAGCGGCGATGCGGCGCGCGCGCAGGGCGTGAAGCCGCTCGCGCGTCTCGTCGCCTATGCGCATGCAGGCGTCGATCCCGCGTACATGGGGATCGGCCCGGTGCCGGCCACGCAGAAGGTGCTCGAACGTGCGGGACTGAAGATCGACGATCTCGACGTGATCGAGGCGAACGAAGCGTTTGCCGCGCAGGCCTGCGCCGTCACGCAGGAGCTCGGCCTCGATCCGGCCAAGGTCAACCCGAACGGATCCGGTATTTCGCTCGGTCATCCGATCGGCGCGACGGGCGCGCTGATCACGGTGAAGGCGCTGTACGAGCTGAAGCGCATCGGCGGGCGGTACGCGCTCGTGACGATGTGTATCGGCGGCGGGCAGGGCATTGCGGCGATCTTCGAGAACATCTGATAATCGACCGCTCCACACCGCACACACGCATCGAATACGAGGAATCGTCATGGCCATCGAAACCGTCGGCGTCGTAGGCGCCGGAACCATGGGCAACGGCATTGCGCAGACCGCCGCCGTTGCAGGACTGAACGTCGTGATGATCGACGTCACGGACGCCGCGCTCGAGAAGGGGCTCGCGACGCTGAAGGGCAGCCTCGAGCGGCTGGTGTCGAAAGACAAGCTCGCCGCCGCCGCGCGCGATGCCGCGCTCGCACGCATCTCGACCTCGACCGATTACGCGAAGCTGGCGTCGGTCGACATCGTGATCGAGGCCGCAACCGAAAACGTCGAGCTGAAGAGCCGCATTCTGAAGCAGATCGAATCGGTCGCACGGCCCGACGCGATCATTGCGACGAACACGTCGTCGATCTCGATCACCGCACTCGCGGCGTTGCTCGCCGATCCGTCGCGTTTCGTCGGCATGCATTTCTTCAATCCGGTGCCGCTGATGCCGCTCGTCGAGATCATCCGCGGGCTGCAGACGAGCGATGCGACCGCGGCGGCCGTGCGTGCGCTGACCGAGCGTTTCGACAAGTCGCCGATCGGCGTGCGTAACGCGCCCGGCTTCGTCGTGAACCGGATTCTCGTGCCGATGATCAACGAAGCGTTCTTCGTGCTCGCGGAAGGGATCGCGTCGGCCGAGGAGATCGACGCGGGAATGAAGCTCGGCGCGAACCATCCGATCGGGCCGCTCGCACTCGCGGACCTCGTCGGACTCGACGTCTGTCTTGCCGTGATGGACGTGTTCCTCAAGGACTTCGGCGATCCGAAGTATCGCGCGTGTCCGTTGCTGCGCGAGATGGTCGCTGCGGGGCGGTTGGGGCGGAAGACGGGGC
>NZ_JBQYLP010000060.1:0-35207 GCF_052683555.1 Burkholderia sp. BC1 | reverse complement strand
AGACTGATCACGTTCGCCGAAACGATTGATCACCATCGCCGAAATCCGCAAGATCAAGTCGGCCGATGAGATGCGCGAGGCACTGAAGCACCGACTCGACGTCGCGAACATGGACCCGACGCCCGAGCACATCAAGGAGTACATCAAGCTCTGGGAGTACGTCCAGCAAAAGAGCGCGGTCTTTGCCGACCAATGGCGCCGGGTTGTGTGGCAGAACCCGAGTCTCGATTACTCGCTCAAGCGTCCGACTAACAACGTCGCTGTCCATACCTACGACCGGACCCGGGATTCGGACCAGGACGGGCAGCTGCGTGCGCTCGCGCAGAAGCATGGCCTGATTTTCTTCTTCCGCTCGGACTGCCCGTATTGCCACGCGATGGCCCCGACGATTGTGCTGCTCGCGCAGCGCTATGGCATCGACGTGTTGCCCGTTTCGCTGGACGGTCGGGGCATTGGTGAGTTTCCGAACCCGACGCCTGACCATGGGCAGGCGTCGGTCTGGGGCGTCCAGCAGGTGCCCGCCCTCTTCATCGCATCGAAAGAGACGGGCGATCACGCAATGATCGGCTCGGGAACGATGTCCCTCCAGGACATCATCGATCGTATCTTCGTTCTCACTGCCTCGCAGCCTGGGGAGCTCTTCTGATGAAACCGACACGCTGGATTGCCGCACTGACGGCTGCAGTGTTTGCCATCGCCCCAGTCTGTTCGAGCGCGATGTCGATGCAGCAGGTCTTCGACTCGATCAACGCCATGGGCAACGTATCGAGCCCGCGTGCGTTGCAGGGCGAGACGATGGATATGTACAGCGGCGGAAGCGTGTTCATGCGTACGCCACACAAGACTTACCAGCTCGCGAGTGTCACCGCCCCGGAATGGGGCGCCGGTTGCGGCGGGATCGACCTGTTTGCCGGCGGGTTCAGCTTTATCAATAAAGAGCAGTTTGTTGCGCTGCTGCGCAACATCGGCTCGAACGCCTTGGGCTACGCATTCAAGCTTGCCCTCCAGAACCTCTGCCCAACCTGCGACAACGTCATGCAGTCGCTGCAGACCATCGCCCGCGACGTCAACCGGATGAACATCGACTCGTGCCAGGCCGCTGAGGGCATCGTCAATGCGGTGACGCCTGTTGCATGGAAAAAAGAGCAGGCGAACTTGGCCGACACGCTCGGGCCATTCACGAACCTGTATTCGGATATGACCGATGCCTGGACAAATACCGGAAACAGCTCGGCGCAAGCGGCGCAGACGATCAATACGGCCACCGCATCGGATTCCAATCTCGCGGCCAAGCAGCCGTACGGCAACGTGACGTGGCAGGCGCTGCAGCAGCTGCCGGACCTGAGCACGTCGGATCGGGAATTCCTGATGTCGCTGGTGGGGACGGTCATTTTTCCCGACCCGTCGGATTCGGGCGGCACGGAGGTGAATCCTGTCTTCCTGCCGCGAATCGGCAGCCTCACGGTGCAGGAATTGGTCGGTAACGATCCTGCCGCGAACTCCGGCACCACGATCCAAGTGTACGTGTGCGACGAAACGACGAAGTGCTTGAATCCGTCAGTGCAGGAAATTGGCTACACCCCCTTCCGTACGCTCGTACAGCAGAAGCTGCAGGTGATTACGGACGCGATCGCCTCGCGCTCCGCGATCCCGAATCCGGCGGACACGTTTCGGTTTTTGAGCATGACCGACCTGCCGGTCTACAAAATGATCGCGGTCGGCACGCGCCTGAACAATTCGTCTCTGGCCGACCAACTGTTGAGTACCTACCAGTCGCTGATCGCAGCCAAGTATGCCGAAGCCTACATCCATGGATCCGCTGAAGATCTTCGACGAGCAATCGCGCGATACGGGACGGTGAAATCCAGCACGTCGCTGCTCGACGAGGCCACAAAGCTCAACACCAACATCGACACGGTCGAATCGGAAGCACGCAGTGTCGTCATGCAAGCCTTCAGCCAGACGTCGAACGCGTGGCAGCTGGTTGAGCAGCTCCAATCGATCGAGCGTGCGGTACACGCGAATGTGTCGTCGTCGCTTCGAAACTCGTTGGCGTTTGGCCAGACGTTGAACGGCGGGAGCACTCAATGAACATGGAAATCGACACCTATGGAAACGTCGATACCTTGTACTACGTCATGCAGGGTATTGCGTCTTTCATGGGCAGCGGCACCTGGACAGGTCTCATCCGTTACACGCTGTTGTGCGGGGTGGTGATCTGGACGATTGTCGCGCTCGGTCGGAAAGGCTATGAGATCTTCCGCTGGTTCGCCGCCGCAATGCTGATGACGCAGCTGCTGTTGCTGCCGGTTGAAAACGTGTTCATCACCGACGTCAACAACGTGCAGCCTACTCGCGAGGTGGACCACGTCCCGGTGTATCTCGCCGCGGTTGCCCAGAGCTTCACGCTTATCTCTCGAGTGCTGACACAGTCGTACGAAACGATTTTTTCGGTGCCGGATACGCTCACCCTGAAAAAGGGCGATGTGGGTTTCGGAATCTCAGTGCTTCAGAAGGTGAACAAGGCTGAAATCACCGATCCGGGGCTGCACGCCGACCTTATCCAGTTCTTCAAGGAGTGCACGGTCTACGACATCCAGGACGGCGCGATTGATCCGCGGACGATTATGAACGGCACGGACCCGTTCAATACGGTGTTCACGTCGACCAGCCCGGCACGGTACGTGACAACCAACACCCTCACCGCGAATCCTACGACGGACACCTGCTCAGCGACCGGAACCTTGCTGCTGCTGCGCGTACAGGATGCGGAGCAAGCAGCCGAGCAAATGTATGGCAGCGAGATGTATCCGGAGATCGCCGATCCGTCCATGGCGAAGGCGGAATTTGTCAACGCGATCGGCGATTCGTACGGCTTCATCCTCCAATCGTCGCAGAACGCGTCATCGGCGCTGCGACAGGCAATGTTCAACAACGTGTGGCGTCAGGCGGGCGCCGAGCTTCCCGCGATGCTGAGCGATCCGGCGCGCGTCGCCGAGGTCAATGCGTTGATGAGCTCGGCTCAGGCTGCAGTGGCGACGAACGGTTCGCTTGCCTCCATGGCGATTCTGGCGAAGAACACGCTGCCGACTGTTCGCAACTATGCCGAAGCGATCGTCTATGCGGTTTTCCCGCTCATTCTGGTGCTCTGCCTGATCAGCGGCGCTGACGGCGCCAAGCGAATCCTTGCGATGTACGCGAAGACGGTGGCGTGGGTATCTATCTGGCCGGTGCTCTTCGCGGTAATCAACGGGCTGTCCCTGATTCACCTCAGCCATGAGATGCGCTCGATGTCGTTGCAGGCCGGCGTCCCGTTCGGGATGGCGGCGAAGTTCGGCCAGACGTTGCTCGACGAGCAGGCGCTGCTTGGATACATGGTGATTATTACGCCGCCCCTTGCCTGGATGTTGCTGAACTTCGCGTCGGCCGGCGTTGTAGGTGCATTCTCTCAACTGAGTGGCGCGTTGACCGGGTCTGCTCAGCAGATCGGTGGCCAGCAGGCGCAGGGCGACGAAAACATCGGCAACGTGCACATGGATTCGTCGTCGATCGATAACGCGTCGCGCAACGTGACCTCAGCGAACAAGTACGACAACACCGTGCAATCGCGCACCGGGTCGATGAACGTCGATACCGGGACCGGCTCGGCCTTTACGAATTTCGCCAATGGCCTAATCGCTCGCACCGAGTTTCAAAACAGCCTCGGCGTTTCAGCAACTTCCCAGGACGCATTCGAGCGGTCGCTCGGCACCGACACCTCGACGGGTGTCGCGGCAAACCGAACAAATTCCACGTTCGCTGGGCGGGAGCAGCTTGCGTCCAGCACGAATAGCGTCTCGAGCAGCCAGGAGCGTGGAAGCACGCAGCGCCTGTCCGACGATTCCAGCTCAGGTACGCGGGCCTCGTCTAGCCAAACAGGTGAGCGGCGAACCGCACATGATCAGCAATATGCGATAGATCAGTCGCACTCCGTCGACGGCACAACTTCTGCAGGCGCCAAAGGCTCGATCATGCTTGGTGGCGGCTTTGCCAAATCGTTTGGCGATGATGGTGCGCCGGCCGGCAACGCTGGCAGTGGAGGCGGCGGCTCAGCCGGTGGTAGCAGGCGTGGACCTTCCGGCAATGGTCGGCAAGGAAGTAGCAATCCAATCTCGAACTCGCCTCTTTTCAACCAAGCAGAAGAAGACAAACTCGCTCGCAAAGCCGAGTCACTTGGCAAATCGCCGAATGAAGTCCAAGCGATTCGGGATGCGTATCGATCGAAGGTGCGAGCTGCGGACTATGCAAATGGCGGTGGCACGGGGAAAGGGCAGTCGAGTCTGAAGTTCGGTCTCGATGTCTCGGGTGAAGGTGGATATACGAAGTCTTGGCGGAATTCAGACGCACAAAGATTCGTTGATCAAAACAGTAGTTTGGCTGCCTACACCGAGAGCGATCTGGTCTCTCACGAAGGCTCGCAAATGCACAATGACTCCACCGGAATGGAGTCCGGGCAGCACGTTCGCAGCGACCGTTCCGCCTCTCTGACGGACCAGGTTTCATCTGGCTCTCGTGTTGCAGCGGATCTCACTCGCAGCGCAGACGTGCGCCAGCGCGGATCGACGCAAGTTGTTTCGCGCGTAGATACCTCGACCAACCTGATGACGCCTGAGAACCTGCAGGCCGTCGCTGCGCGCAACGGTATGCGATACAGCCAGCTGATGACGCTGCCCTCTCCGCAGATCGCTCAGTTGGTCGCCCAAGATGCAGCGATGCGCGACATCGTTTCGCGCAACTCGACGTTGCCGACCACGGCTCGTGATGGGTCCGCTCTCCCTGCGAGCGGGATCGACGTCGTTCGCCAGGACCAACGCAACCAGTCTGGTGTTGGTGGAAGTGCGCCCGCGTCGTTCCAGCGATTTGCAGGAGCGGTTGGACCAGTGGATACGAAACCCCTGGATGTTGCGACGCCGATGCCCCAAATCGTGACCGACGCCCAGCAGCGTGTGGAGGTTATGCAGCAACGGGTGGCAAGCGAGTCCGCCGCGCCGATCAAGCAGGTGCATGACCACATCGATCCGTCGGCTGACAACAAGCCGCTCATGACGCCCGAGCGGGCGCCGGGCCGCTCGCTTTCCTCTCCGCCGGCGGCGACCCCAGCTTCCGATAGCAAGGGGCCCCTTTCGGCATGGGTGACCTCGATTCAGCCGACCGGGCCGGTTGAAACAACGTCCACCTCGGCACCTATTGAAAACTTTCTGCATCCGCGAACGACGGGAAATGGCCCGACTCTTGAAGCCGCTCGAGCGGCGGGAACAGGCACGGATTCGCCCGCCAATCAACCGCGCCTGTCCGAATCTGACTTCAGGATCGTGACTCTGCCGGCCGGCAATGACCACATGTCATATCGGCAGAGCGATCGTCGAGCGCCCGATGCTCTTGACGGGACATACAGCCGACCGTCTCCAGAGCTATCCAGCCCTGATCAAGAAGCTGTAGCGCGATCCGTCGAACCGATGCGGGATCACCGAATGGTCGACGATGGAAGTCAGGGACGTGGCGTGCCGACCGCTTCAATGAAGCGCAGCGGCGGGGTCTCCGTCGTGGCTCCGCGAACGACGGCCGTTAACTCCGGCTCGCGAGTCGACAACGTCACGCCTGCTAATGCTGGTCCAGTGGGGACTACGCCGGCGCCTACTGCACCTGGAACAGCTGCCCGGAGCAGTTTGACGTCTGGTGGCGTCGGCCTCCCAACCGTCGGGTCACAAGTCGGCGGTGTTGAAAGAAAGATCGAGATCGATCGTGCGCCGGCCGGGCCATCTGCTGCTGGGGCTGTCTCGCCTACGACACCTTCGCCGTACCCCGATCCCGCAATCGCCGGAAGCGACGCACTGGTTCCGAGCGACGAGTCGGCGACCAGCGGCGCCGCCACTTCCCCGAGCGCTCTGGTCTCGCCGACTCGACTAGGGCGCGGTTCAGCCGATGACGAACGGGGAGTCAAGTCGATCCCACGCGCGGACGTTGCAAACGACGATCCCAAGAACCAATGAAAAAGGGGCCTCGCGGCCCCTGACGGTAGTACATCAATCAATGACGCCAATCGCTATGACTCATCTGATTTCTTTGGTCTCTCCAGAACCAATCGTTAGAGAGGTCGCTGCTTGCATTGTTGCTCGAGCGAGCCGTGTTCCAGCCGTCATCAAAGTGCGTACCGGTCATGATGAGATGGCCAAACTTGACTGCAGCTCCCAATTGAGCGAGCACGCCGACGATGCAGGAAAAGAGCGCACCAAAAGCCAAAATGGCGAAGGGCAGCTGCATGACTGTAACCACGACGGCCGAAATCAGCAGCGTGGCCAGATAGCCCCACATGATCTTCCTGTAAATGATTCGGCCGCTTCGCGAAGCGATAAACGACGTGAAAACCGAGAAAATCACTGCCGCCATTACCGCCATGAAATTCGCAAGTACGTAATCCATGATAAGCGTCCCCGTACGCAATTAGTATTGACGTTACGCCTGATTTGGCGTACTGGCAAGTTAATCCTTGATGACGTAATTCGTCGTGGTGTCAATTCATTTACGTCTTTAATTAGCGCGATCTCGACGGTGAGTCGAGTGCGTCTGACCGCGCTCACGTTTCCTGCCCTGATTCTTGCCGCTTGTGCCTCGCCGCACGGTGACGATGCCTGCGCCCGCTCCTATTCCGCGAGCGGACACACCTCCCACGTCGGGAGGTCGGCATGAAGTTTCTCCTCTTCCTCGCGCTCGCGGCCGGTGTCGGCTACTACGTGCTGCATGACGGCCCAACGCCGGATTTCGGCAATTTGTCGTCGTCCGTTGGGCATTATGCGAGCGCTCTGAAACACCCGGCCGAAAACGCCTCACATTCGGAAAGCACCGGCTCTGGCGATCGCGCCTCCGTGCAATTCGCCACTTCGCCAGACGGCCAGGCCGAGGCCCTCGTGCTGAGCGTGATCGATACCGCGCAGTCGGAGCTCGACGTCGCCGCTTACGAGCTCACCAATCGTCGCATCGTTACCCACCTGATCGAGCGCGCCCACGCTGGTGTGCAGGTTCGTGTTGTCCTCGACCGCTCGCAGCTTGACGGCCGCGGCTCGAAGCTCGCGGATCTCGTCGCGGCCGGAATACCGGTTCGTATCGACATGGCCGTACCGCTCATGCACGACAAGTTCATCGTCGCTGATAGCGATACGACCCAGACAGGCTCGATGAACTACACGCAGGCCGGCGCCAACCACAACGCAGAAAACGTCCTCGTCATCTGGCATCACGCCACGGTCGCCGCAGCCGTGCGCAGCGCGTGGACGCGGCTATGGAATGAATCGAAGCCTTACCCAGGGGTTTGACCCAGGAAGCACGCGCGCAAGCTTAATTTTTTCAGGAGAACACGATGCCTCATGTCGATTACGAAGTCGCCTGCCAAACGATCGGGCAACTGATCGCCCACTATGTCGCCGTCATCGCTGAAGAGGAGTCGCGGTCGGAGCCGGATGCGGAGTGCGTCGCGATAGCGGACGCAGAACGCAAGACTCTGGTTGCCGCTCGCGATGCGCTGCATCCGGATGATGCGGTCGCGATCGCTCGTGCACTGGACGTCTACGGCCTGCGTGTTCGTCGATTGAACCTCGGTCACGCCTGACTCCGGAGCCCATCATGGACAATTTTCCGGATGTCGTGATGCAGCGCGCGTATGCGCGCGTGGAGCGCGAGGCGATTGACGGCAGTCGCGAGCAGGCTGAACCGAAGGCGATCCTCATCGGCGGCCAGCCCGGTGCCGGCAAGACAGCCCTCGCGCGTCAGGCGATGGGGGAACTCAACGAACGCGGTGGTGCCGTTTTGATCGACGCGGATCGCATGAGGGAGAACTTGCCGCAGTACAGCCGGCTTCTTCGCGAAGATCCGCGACACGCGGCTGACTTGACGCATGCCGACGCCGGTCGATGGGCTGGCCGGCTAACCACGGCCGCATCCGACGCGCGGCGTGATCTTGTGGTCGACGGGACGATGCGCAACCCCGATAGCCTGCGCAATCTGACACGGCGGCTCAAGGAGCGCGGCTACACGCTGGAGGTTCGGGGCGTCGCTATGCCCGCCGAGGTGTCGCTCACACGTGCGCAGATGCGTACCGAGCGAGAAATCGCGACGACGGGCGCGGGGCGGGTTGTCAATCCCGAGCAGCACGACCAGGCGTATGTCGGCATGGTCGAGACGGTCGCGTTGCTCGAGCGAGAGAAGGCAGTGGATCGAATCTTGATCCTCGATCGGCATCACCGCGAGGTCTACCGCAACGAACTGCATCAGGGTGAATGGCGGGAGCCGCAAGTGGCCGCCGCGTCGATCGTGCATGAGCGCGAGCGTCCGATGACCCGCGACGAGATTGCCCATCACGTTCAAATGCTCGATGACATTCGTGACGCTCGTACAGGGCGAGGTGCGCCGGCACCGGAGATTGCCGACATCTCGCTGCGTCGTGAACAGGCGCTACGCGTCCGGGAGAGGGATGCGCAAGCACTGGCCAACGGGGCGTCTGCGGATGCGCGGCCGGCGCCGGAGCGTGGCTTGCGCGACGTCCTCCGGTCAATGACCCGTGACGTGCCGAACCTCGGTGGCCGCTTCCCCGATCCGGTCGCCGAGGAAATCGCCGCGTCGCGTCATCTGCCCGCGCTCGAGGCCAGGCTTCGCTCGCACGGGATGACTTACCTGACACCGCTGGACGCCGGCGCGTCGTCGGTCGTGCTGGCGGCCGACGACAAGCATGTGGTGCGGCTCGGTACCGGCGATCTTGCCGTTCGGCCAAAAATTCCCGAGGTCTTGCAGCCGGTGGCGAGCGGCACCGAAGGCAATCTGCGATACGAAATCATGCCCCGCGCCGAAATGCGAGGCGTGACATCGGCCGACGTCGCGCGCACCGCCGATGCGCTTCGTCAGCGCGGTTACCACTGGGGCGATCAGGGCGTCGACAATCTGGGCATCGTGGACGGTCGTGTGGTAGTCGTCGATCCGGATGGCATAGAGCCGGTACGCGAACGGGCCATTCTGCCGCCTGCACACCAACCGGATCAGGCAAAGACGGAGGTCGAAGTCGATACGGCGCGCGCGCCGCGCCGGCGTACCGTTGACCACGCACGCGACGCGGAGCGCGGCCGTGCGTTCGACACGCTGGGCCGTGACCAGGCGCTCGCCCTCTTCCCCGAGCTCGACGCGGCCTACCACCACCTCGAAACGCGGACCTCGATCAGCACGGTTCCCCACAGCGAACTCGAACGCGCCAACCTGTCCGAGCAGATCCATCGCGGCCAGCTACCCGAGGGTGACGTGCCGGACGATGTTTCGCGCCGGGCGATCGGCCTTGCGGGCGATCACCACAACCTGATTTTGCGCGATGCGCAGCAGCTGGAGCGCCACTACCGCGGCGAGGTGCTCGCCAACTCGACGCACCACTCGCTGGTCAAGATCGGTCAGACCGTCGGCATCGTCTATCCGCGCGATCGATTGTCCCGCGACGTGGAGGTCGGCGAGCAGGTCGCGATTCAGTATTCGCCAGATAGCGCGCTGCACCAGGTCAAGGAGCGCGATCGCGAAGCAGAACGCGCAGACCGATCACACGACCACCAGCTTTCTATCGAGCGATAGGGGCCGCCATGTCTATTTTCAATCGCCCCCGCCGTGCGCGTCCCGTTCCACATTTTACGCGGCTCTATCTGGCCGAACGTCGACACATTCGCCGTCGGCTGTGGACCAGTCCGAGACTGCTGCGTACCGAAGCCGATTGGGCGACACGTTACGTCGTGCAGTGGCTCGCGCTGTGCTGGTTGGCATGGGCTCCGGCGTTGTTGCTCTGGGGGCGACTGATCTCCAACGGGTTCCACCTGGACTACCCGATCGTCGTCGAGCCGCGCGCGTCGCTGCCGATGTACGCGTTCGCCGGCCTCGTCGCTTCGCTGTTCTACGCGTGGTGGCGACCGTACATCAGCTACGTCGAGTTGCAGGTCAGGCGCCACATGGACGACTGGTACCGCGCTGTATGTGAAGCAGAGCGATCCGGCCGCCTGTATTAGCCCAGCAACGAATCACCGCCATTTTTGACTGTTGATCACACCAAGAGGATGACCATGAAATTCACGAAGAACACGCTCCTGATCGTCGCCTTGTCGGGCACTGCGTTACTTGTCGGTTGCGCGACCACTGGCAACGAGCACCTCGAATCCGCAACGCAATCAAGCGTTCAGGCCCAAATCCAGCAGGGCAAGAGCACGAAGCAGGATGTTCAGGATGCTTTCGGTTCACCGAACAAGACGACGTTCACCGATTCGGGTCTCGAGATCTGGACATACGAGCTGGCTCACGCCACGCCGCACGCTATCAACTTCGTGCCGATCGTCGGTGCGTTTGCACATGGCGCTGACGTGCGGAAGAAGACGTTGACCGTGCTGTTCGATGACAGCGGCGTCGTCAAGAAATACACGTTTGCCGAGACCACCGACGTGGCCAAGGGAGGCATCGGCCAGTAGCGCTTACCCGACCGCAATTTAGTGGCGGGAAGGTGCCATTCCTTACCTTGCGCCTTCCCTTTGACGCCAGCCGGCTCGCCGGCTGGTCTTTTTCCCCGATCTCGCGTTTCAGAAGAGACACCAGTAATGAATCGATATCGCGCATCTTTCGCCGAGCGCCGGCGAGCCGCCGCCTCGATCACATGGCCTGACGGCACGCTGATCCTGACCAATCCTGATCCCGCTGCTCAACGCAAGCTGAAAGGCGTGGTGGTCGCGATGGCGACGGCGGCTTGCCTGTTCTCCGTCACCGGCACGAACGGGCCCTTGCAGTCTTGGGCTCGCTCGCGCGACTACCTCGACATGCGACCTGCGATGGAGTCCGCGTTTAAAGGCGGGAATCGTTCTGCCGGTACGTGGCTTGCCGTTCATTTCAATCGGGACTATCCGAGTTTGCTTCAGGCGGAGTCGGACGCCGGCGAGCCGACAGCGATGTACCTCGTTGCTCGTACGCGCCTACAAAAGCACGCGGATTTAGGCGGTCCGATGGCAGTGGCCGATGCGGATCGGGAGATCGGTATGCGACTCATGCGTCAAGCCGCTGCGGCCGGCAGTCAGGACGCTCTGCGTTATTTGATCAGCGTGTCGACGAACTGAACGCCACGATGGAATCCGACAAATACGCGGCATGTAATGGAGAAAGCTGTATGCATTCGCGTCCCCTCCCTCACCCTCCCGTTCATCGTCGACATGTGGGAATCATGCTAACGGTGTTGGCGCTCGTTACCTGGCTGTTGATTGCGCCCATTGCTTACGTTGATGCGCTCGGATTCTGGAATAGCACGGAACCCTTGTTCATCGCGGCGTTTGTTACGACGTCAATGTTCTTGCCGGCTTTACGCTCGACGCGCACGCGACCGGGCACATGGAGCGCACTCCGTCGTGCGCAACGCGGTTTGCGCAGTTTCGGCATGTTTGTCTATCTGATTTGCATGCTGTTGATGATCATGATCGTCTGGAACTTCGACTCGCCGGCGGCCGGATTGGTCGAATCGGCTTTCGACTTGTGTTTCGACGGGATGGTCGCGGGCGCGACGCTGTACTTCTGGAGCTTACTGGCGCTGCCCGTCTTGCATGGGCTCGCTCGTGCCGAATTGGCGTGGAAGCAGCGAGGCGCATGATGACTGCTCGAACCCGAGTTCTACGCCGTTTCGTCGTGGCCGTGTCGTTGGCATTGCTTGCATGGATCCTGAACGGTGTCCTCGCTTGCCCCGCATACGCCGAGCAGTTTCTCTCGCCGGAGCAAGCTTTCCGAGTTCGCATGACCGAAGAACCTGGCGCGGTTGTCCTCCATTTTGCGATCGCCGACGGCTATCGACTTTACGGCGATCGCTTCCGGGTCGCGAGTGATGACGGTCGGGCGCACCTCGGTGCAATTCAGCACGGTACTGGCAAGGTCGTCGCTGATCCGAGCGCAGGACATCCGGTGGAGGTGTTCGAGCGCGAAGTGACGTTGCGTGTGCCGGTCAATGCTCGCGAGATGTTCGGTCTCACGGTGACTTATCAAGGCTGCGCAATCAACCAGATCTGCTATCCGCCGATGCAGCGCACTTTTCCGGTGATTGCTGCTGCACTGCTGTCGCAGTCGGAGGCGTCGCGATGACGGTCGCCCTTTCTCCCTTCGCGCGGGCACTCAAGGTGCGTGTCCCGTACGCCTATGCGGTCTGTACGACAGACCCCGGTTCGCCAGAGTGGTTCAGCCACCACCGTGCGGCTCAGCACGACGCGATAGCACCCACTCGAGCGTGCGTTGGCGTCCACGACGGGGAATTCCCTCCCCTGACTGCCGATATCCCGATGCTGCGAGACGCCTTCGAGGGTGCCGTGCTCGAGATTCACCAAAGGCAGCACCGTCGGATCGCCGGCGATGTTGCCGAAACAAACCCCTCTGTTCCCGGAATCTTGGCGGAGGACAGGAACAGAGGGCTCCAGGTCCTGCGCGAGCGCAGGCGTAAACGTCCCGTAGACCGGGCACTCGTTGTTAAGCGGGGATTGTAATGAAATTTTCGAAAAGCCCTACACCAAGTGGTTTATCGATCGCGATCGCTGCGGCGCTCGCATCGATGGCTGGTCCTGCGCATGCTCAGACGTCCGGAGACGGCGCGATTGCAAACGGGAATGGTGCCGTCGCCTCTGGCGATTACTCCGTTGCGATCGGCACGGCGGTTACCTCTGCCGGTCCTCGATCGTTGAGCTTTGGTTACGCGTCCACGGCGGCCGGAGCCGATTCGATCGTACTCGGTACTTCGAGCACGGCGCAGACCAATGCGGTTGCGATCGGTAATACGACGGTGGCCAGTACGAATGCAACGGCAATGGGGTCCGCCGCTACAGCTGCGGGTAATGGTTCCGTCGCGATCGGAAACGGCGCCGTCGCCAACAATTCGCAAGATGTCGCAATCGGCTCAGGATCCACCACGGGCGCCGCGCACCCGCTTAGTAGCTTCGGTATTGCTGGTCAGAGCTACTCGGTGGCGGGATCAACGTCCAACGGGGTGGTGAGTTTCGGCGCTCCGCAAAATCCGAGGCAACTGACTAATGTTGCCGCCGGCACCGTTAGTGCAACAAGCCTTGACGCCATTAACGGATCCGAGCTCTATCAAATGGGACAGGCAGTTGGCAGTCTCTCGACTTCGACGAGTCAGTCCGTGACGTCGCTGTCGACTGCGACCGCGAACAATGCCACGGGAGTTGCCGGCGTATCTTCCGGGCTCGCCGCGCTGTCCACGACCGCCTCACAATCTTTAGCGTCGCTATCGACAGGGCTTGCGAGCAATACGGCCAACGTCACGAGCCTGTCGAGCAGCGTAGCCTCACGAGTAGGCTCGCTCTCAACCAGCGTGGCCAGCTCTGGTACGGCGGTGGCCAGCTTATCGACCGGTATTGTGCAGTCGGGCGCGTCGCTGTCAACCGGCCTGGCAAGCAACACGGCTGGCATCACGAGCCTGTCGAGCAGCACGGCATCAGGCTTTGGTTCGCTCTCAACTGGGCTGTCCGACGTCGGCGCGACGGTCGCGAGCTTGTCGACGAGCACAGCTGCTGGGTTCTCTTCGCTGTCGACATCGACCGCTCAAACGGTCAGCAGCCTGTCCACCGGGACGGCCGGCGCGATTGGGTCGTTGTCGACCGGAACCGCGCAGTCTGTCACGTCGCTGTCAACGGGCCTCGCCAGCAACACGGCCAGCGTCACCAGTTTGTCGAGCAGCGCGGCGTCAGGCTTTGGATCGCTCTCGACCGGGCTGTCCGACATCGGCGCGACGGTTGCGAGCTTGTCGACGAACGCCGCTGCAGGGTTCGTGTCGTTGTCGACGTCGACCGCTCAAAATATCAGCAGCCTGTCGACTGGCATGGCCAGCGCGTTAGGTTCGTTGTCGACCGGGACCGCGCAGTCTGTCACATCGCTGGCGACGGGCCTCGCCAGCAACACGGCCAGCATCACGAGCCTGTCGAGTAGCACGGCATCGGGCTTTGGTTCGCTCTCAACTGGTCTGTCCGATATCGGCACGACGGCCACGAGCCTGTCCACGAACACCGCAGCCGGGTTCGCATCGCTGTCGACGTCGACGGCCCAAACGATCGGAAGTCTTTCCACGGGAACGTCGAGCGCGATCGCGTCGCTGTCGATAACGACAAGCCGATCGATCTCGTCTCTTTCGACTGGTCTGGCTGGCGATGGCGCGATACTCTCGGCAATGCAGTCCGGTCTGGCTGCAGGGACCGTTGGTCTGGTTCAGCAAGCAGGCGGTGCCGGCACGGGCGCGATCACGATCGGCGCCAGTACCGGAGGTACGGTGCTCAACGTCGCCGGCAACGCGGGCGCGCGGCAGGTCAAGGGTGTGGCTGCAGGCACAGACGCTACCGACGCGGTCAACCTGCAGCAGCTGCAGAGCGTGGCGGCTCAGACAGGCGCAATCGGCTCGAGTGCGGTCGTCTACGACGATGTGTCCCACACGCGCATCACCTTTGATGCGGCGGGTGTGCCAGTCACTTTGACCAACCTCGCTGACGGCTCCGTGGACGCCGGCAGCACGGACGCGGTCACCGGCCGGCAACTCTATGCCGTGCAGCAGGCGACGAATGCCAACAGCGGTTCGATCGCCGCACTGTCCACTTCAACGCAGGCGGTCACATCGTCGCTTTCGACGGGCGCGGTTAATAGTGCGGCCTTGTTCGGAAGCTTTTCAACCAGCACGGCTGCCACTTTCTCGCTCCTGTCGACTGGCTTGTCCTCGACCAACGTCAGCGTGTCGTCTCTCTCGTCGAGTCTGGCGGCAGGAACCGTCGGGTTGGTCCAGCAGACCGGCGGGACCGGCAGTGGCCCGATCACGGTCGGGGCCAACACCGGCGGTACGGCCCTCGACGTGGCCGGCACATCCGGCCCGCGTCAGGTCAAGGGCGTTGCCGCGGGCACCGACGGCACCGATGCGGTCAACCTGCAGCAGCTGCAGAGCGTGGCGGGCCAGACGGGCGCGATCGGCGCGAGCGCAGTTAGCTATGACGACGCGTCGCATACCCGCGTCACGCTCGGTGCATCAGGTTTGCCCGTGACCCTGAGCAACCTCGCGGACGCCTCGTTGAGCGCGAGCAGCAGCGACGCTGTGACGGGGCGGCAGCTCTATGCTGCCCAGCAGGCGACGAACGCAAACGTCGGTGCGATCGCTGCCCTGTCCACGTCAACGCTGGCGGCAGCGTCCTCGCTTTCCACGGGCATCGCCAGCAACGTCGTCTCGATCGCGAGCCTGTCGACCAGCACGACCACGGCGCTTTCTTCCCTCTCGACCGGCGTCTCCCATGGCCTGGCATCGCTGTCGACCGGCTTGTCCTCGGCCAACGCCGGCGTATCAGCCCTCGCGTCCAGTCTTGCGGTCGGGACAGTCGGGCTGGTTCAGCAGTCCGGCGGTGCCGGCACCGGCACGATTACGATCGGCGCCAGCACGGCAGGGGCTGCCGTTGACGTCACCGGTACCGCTGGCGCTCGCCAGGTCAAGGGTGTGGCCGCCGGCACTGCCGGCACCGACGCGGTCAATCTGCAGCAGTTGCAGAGCGTATCGGTCGCTGTGGGTGCCGTCGGTGCCGGCGCAGTCTCCTATGATGACCCGACGCATTCGCGCGTCACGCTCGGCGCCCCCGGCACCGGATCGCCCGTCCTGCTCACCAACGTCGCAGACGCGGCACTGACGGCCACCAGCACGGACGCCGTGTCTGGTCGGCAGCTCTACGCCGCCAACCAGGCGATCAGCACCAACGCGATCTCGATCGCAACGCTGTCGACCTCGACGGGCTTCGCCGTGTCCTCGTTGTCCACCAGCGTCGCCAACGGCGGGGCGACGCTCGCCGCGCTGCAGTCGGGGCTAGCGGCCGGCACGATTGGGCTGGTGCAGCAAGCCGGCGGTTCCGGCGCCGGCACGATCGCGATCGGCGCAAGCACCGGGGGTACGGCGCTTGACATCGCCGGCACCGCCGGCGCACGCCAGGTCAAAGGCGTGGCCGCCGGGACTGACGCTACCGATGCGGTCAACCTCCAGCAGCTGCAGGGCGTGGCCTCTCAGGCTGGGGCGCTCGGCGCGAGCGCGGTCGTCTACGACGATCCCTCGCATACGCGCGTCACCTTCGGTGCGGCGGGTGCGCCTGTCACCTTGACCAACGTTGCTGATGCGGCCTTGACGGCGAACAGCACTGACGCGGTCTCGGGACGGCAACTGTACGCGACGAACCAGAGCGTCTCCGCCCTGGCCGGCCAGCTCGCAACGGGTACCGTCGGGATCGTGCAACAACGCGGCGGCTCGAGCGCCGGCGCGATTACGATCGGTGCCGGAACCGGCGGCGCCAACATCGACGTCAGCGGCTTGGCTGGTGCGCGCCGCGTCTCCGGCGTGGCAGCGGGTGTGAACGTCACCGACGCGGTCAATGTCGGCCAGTTGAATCAGGTTATCGGTACGGTCAATACGATCGCCGGCAACGCCCTGTCTTACGACGATCCCGCAAAACTTAGCGTGACGCTTGGAGGGCTGGGAGCCGGGGCGGCCGTCACCATTCATAACCTGGCGCCTGGCTCGCTATCAGCGACCAGCGCAGATGCGGTCAACGGGGCTCAGCTCTTTGCGACGAATGCGAACGTCGCCGCCAATACCAGCGCGATCGACGCACTTTCTTCCCGGCTTGGCGCGATCCTCCCGTCGAGGTTCAGTCAGAGCCTTCCTGAGCCCGGTCAGGGCAGCCTCAAATATGCCGCGTTTAACAGCACCGGTGGCGGTTCAGTGGCAACCGGCGCGGACGCGACGGCTATCGGCAGCAATGCGGTGGCCATCGGCGATCGCAGTGCTGCACTCGGTGTGGGTGCCATTGCCCAAGGCAGCGGCTCGATCGCGGTCGGCAGCGGTGCTGACGCGACCGGCGCCAATGCCGTTGCGCTCGGGGCTGGCTCAGTGGCTGACCGCAACGATTCGGTGTCGATCGGAAACGCGGCCACTGGTATGACGCGAACACTCACCAACGTCTCGGCCGGAACGGCTCCGACCGATGCCGTCAACGTCCAGCAGCTGAACGACTCGGCGACGAACCTGAGCAACCGCATCGAACATGACCGGCGGGACGCCAACGGTGGTATCGCCGCGGCTGTCGCGATCGCCAGTCTGCCCCAGGCGCCGGCGCCCGGAAAGAGCATGGTGGCCATCGGGGGCGGGACGTACGGCGGGCAGTCCGCCATGGCGCTCGGCTTTTCAACGTATGCCGGCCACTGGATTCTGAAGGCGAACGGCTCGACCGATACGCGCGGCACCGTGGCCGCCGGCGTAGGCGCGGGATTCGTCTGGTAACCAAGGAGACCACCATGAATTCGAAGCTTCCTGCTGGACCGGACCAGGCAACGAGCATCGGTCTGCGCAATCCCGACGTGCCGATCGCTTTCGAGCGCGCGCTGCAGGCTCGCGTCGACTACGCGATGGCGATCTGCACCACCGATGAAGGATCCGAAGCGCGGGCCGCACTCCTGAAACGGGCACGCTATGGGGCGAGCGATCTCGGCCGAGATCTTGTCTTGGTCGGGGCCGACGATCTCGGTTGCTCGCCGTTGCTCGCCGACGTGCCCGTGTTGCGAGCTGCGTTCGAAAGCGCCGTCAACTGGGCGCAGGTCGATCAGGCCAACGCCGAGGCTGAACTGGCGGAGGCGTTGGCTGAAGCGGAGAGCGAGCTGGCGCGAGAAAAAGCGGCCGACGAGCGACGTGCCAAAACAAAGGCGGCAATCGAAGCCGGCGATTGGCCGGCGCTGGATCTTCCAACGCCCGAAGCGTTCGTGGACGCGCTGACCGCGGGCAAATCGGTGGACGTCGACGGCCACTCGTTCGACTTCGTCAGCGGCGAAGGTCTGTGGTGTACGAATCCGTATGGCGTCGATGCCTATTTCGGAGACGCCATACCGTCGGTTACCTACGCCCGTGAACTGCTCGGTGCGATCGCGCTCGGCACCGTATTCGGCGACGTCCCGCCCGACAGCGATTGAGCCAGCCCATCCCCATACCGGAGCTACCCATGACCGATCAGGTGTTTCGAAGTGGCAAACCCGTGACCGCACACAGCATCGTGTCGGCGGCGATCGCCGGCGACATGACGGCCGACGAGGCCGTGGAACTCGTCCAGTTGCTGATCGAGGCCCGCGCGCGCGGCCTGGATGTCCGAGAGGCGGAGCCCCGCTCTGCCAAAGCGCCCTCGAGGGGCTTGGCGAAGCGCTCAGCCGCCGTTTAAACCAGGAGATCTGGCATGCAGAACTTTGAATTGGACGGGTTGGAATATGAGGCGGGAAGCAATAGTTTCCTTGCGAAACTGCCAGCTGCGCACGAGGCGAAGACACGTCCGCTCTGCCTGTGCTCGACTCCGCCGATTCCGATGTACATCGCACGTTTCGAGGGGCGCTATCAGGTCAAGCGTATGCCCGGTACCGGCGCGAAGCACAAGCTCGGCTGCGACTCGTACGAAACCCCGCCCGGCCTGAGCGGTTATGGCGATGTAGAGGGGGCGGCCATCGTCGAGGATCCGGACTCCGGGGAGGTCACCCTCAAGTTCGGTTTCGCTTTGGCGAAAGGCGCGGCGCGGGAGATGCCGGAGCCCTCTGGCGACGAGCCTGACAGCATCAAGACGGATGGCAAGAAGTTGACCTTGCGGGGCTTGCTGCACTACCTCTGGGAACAGGCCGGCCTCAATCGCTGGTCGCCGGCCATGGCCGGCAAGCGCAACTGGTCGGTGGTCCGCAAGTATCTGCTGTTGGCCGCTGCGGGCAAGAATGCGAAGAAGATGAGCCTCGAGGACATGCTGTACGTCCCCGAGATGTTCGTCGGCGACCAGAAGGACCGCATCGCCCAGCGACGCACGGAGCATCTCGCCCGGATTTCTGTTTCCGAGTCCGGGAAGCCGCACTTCGTGCTGGTGATCGGTGAGCTCAAGGAAATCGCGACCGCTCGCTTTGGCTTCAAGCTGGTCATCAAGCATCTACCCGACTATGGCCTGATGGTCGACGAGAAGACCAAGAAGCGGATCGAGAAAGTCTTCGCGTCGGAGCTCGAGATCTGGTCGGCCACGGAAGGCACCCACCTCATGGTCATCGCCACCGCGAGCCTGTCAGCGGCCGGTATCGCCACCGTCCAGGAAGTGTCGATGATGCTGACCAACGAATCGTGGATCCCGTTCGAATCGCTCGCCGATATCGCGCTGCTGAAGGCCTTGGCCACCCGTCGGTACCAGAAGTGCCTGCGGTACAACCAGACCGCGAAGCATCCAATCGCCACGGCGTTGTTGACCGACGCCGAGCGCGGTACGGCGCTCTACGTTGTGCCTGCCGACGTGTCGTCCGCCTACCAGTCCGAGCTCGACGCGCTTATCGCGGAGTCGGAGCTGGATTCATGGATCTGGCGGCCGGGGACCGAAGTGATGCCCCCGCTTCCCCTGACCGCCTTCGACGCGGCACGCAAGGCCCAACGGCAACCGCGGCCGCTCGCATCGGCACCGGCCACCAATGCCGTAGCGGCACCGAGGCCCGCGACTGCGCGCGAGCCCGAAAACAGAACGCCCGCGGCGGTTAAGGCGCCCGAAACGGAGCTGGATCCGGCTCGGTTGTTCGCCGAGCCTCCGGTCGTCGATGAACCGCTCCCGATGTTTGATGAAGATCCGCCCTATACCGATGAGGATCGTCCGGCGAACTGGTTGTGAGTGCAACTGGTTATGGAGTCGCTCAGTTCCGCTGGACTGAAAGCGATTCTTTTGGAATGTTGTGTATCGCTAACGAATACGGAGGAGTGGGTAGACAAGCCAAAAAAAACGCCCCGAGTGCAATCGGGGCGCGAATAAGACGACGTACGACAGGGACCTTCAGCGTCGCAGGCGTCACACGAGAAGTTTCGGATTCTAGAACAGAAGCGTGCCCTGTCAAGCGTCATCTATGTGACAGCAACTTAACGAATCAGCACATCAGATGATGATCCAGAACAACATTGGCCGTATTGCCGGTGAGGCATTGAAAACAGATGCAACGGCGCTGCCGCTCCGCTACGTGGTAGCGGCCGGCGTCGACCCGGATAACCAGAATTCGAGGGTATCGGGCACGGACTGAACCAGCTCATGACTCGGCTGATTCCCGGTACGTCGCCGATTCTGGCGCACGCTCCGATGAATCCGACCTGTCCGGCCGCCAGCGACGACTGGATGGCTGTGCCTACGCACGCCCGCAGTCGACGCATGGCGCTGCCTGCGCGCGTTTGGCCGACGGATATTCCGTGTCCGGCGCCGGCGAACAGCCCTCGGCTGCTGCGCGAGTTGAAGTTGCGCCTCGGCCGATATCTCGAAACGCCGCAGGCCTGGTTGCCGGCCCTGAATGCGGCCAATGGAAGCCGCCGCCAGCAGCGCAGCGAGCGCCGCATCGCGTGCGTGCAACTGGTGCGAGCGCTCGTCAAATTTTGTGACGTCTCGACGTTGCGTATCGCAGTGCCGGCGCAGAGCGGTTGGGTGGATTTCACCCTGCCCTACCTGGCCGAGCAGGCGGGTCTCTCGGTACGCCGTGCCGAGCGCGCGCTGCGCGACCTGGTCACCGCACGGCTGGTGAAGAGCCGGCCACAATGCGAGGTTGAGGTCAGCGACGAAGGGCCGCGCTATCGCGGGTTGGCGGCGATTCGATACGTCACGCCCGCGTTATTCGAACAATTCGGCCTGGGCAAGTGGTTGCGGCACGAGCGCACACGTGCTCACCTGCGCATGCAGCGCCGGCGGGACGCCGCGCGCAAGCGGGAGCGGAAGGTAGGCGCCGGTGGGGGCCAACTGCTCGCGCAGCTCACCGACAAGCTTGCGGCCGCTCAGGCTAAGGCTGCCGCCCGAGGCACGCTCTCCGAGAGTGATCGTCGCGCCGAGCTCGAGCGCGCGGTCATGATCCGCGCCGGCGAACTCAAAGCTACCTATCCCGACTGGGATCGCGACCGATGTTTCCGGGTCGCGCGTAACCAGCTCACTCCACCCGCCTAGCACCTAGGCGGTTCCCTCTCTCTCCATCGCTACCGCGAGGCCCGCGCTCGTGCAAATCGTGGGCAATGGCGTTTGTCGCTGGTGTTTTGTAGCGGATGGGCGGGCTTGCGGCACTGATTCTGGCGACGCGGCGCTGTGCTACCACCTACAGCAGTGAATAAGTGCATTTATCTGTCGGGACGGCTCGCCGTTAAGTGTCGGGGCTTAGTCAGAACCTATCTCTACCTATACCCCATATCGACCCGCGGCAAGCCGCGGCTTCACGCGGGCCTTGCCCGCTTGCCTGGCTAACCCCACCGAACCACACACGCTGCCCTCCGGCAGGCCGTAAGCGCTACGGCGGCCGACGGCCGCCGCACCGCTAACGGCGCGACAAAAGATTTCGGGGCGCGTCAAAGCCGCACCCCGAAATCAGCGCGCGCGGGTGCGCGCCAATCTGCCTGCCAGCAACATCGACGAACGTCGGCCGCATAGCTAGCAGCGAGGGGAGGGTCGGCCGGGATTCGCGAAATTTTCGCCAAAATCACCTTAATTGTATGATTTAAAAGGGAAATTTCAACATTTCGCCGGGTGGCTGGGCCACGCGACCCTTCAGATCCGAGGGCACGGTCGCAGCCCGAGTGCCGCCTCTTCGAGAGCCGTTGCCAGCACCGGTGACGGTGTCCATTGACCGCCCTGTACTTTGAAGCGCGCCGTCGCATCGACGATCTTCACGTCGCGGCCGTTCCGGCTGCCGCCGGACAAAATGACATCGCCGTACGCGGCCATGCGTTCCATGATCTGGCCAACGTCGAGCGCGCCGTCGGCATCAAAGGTGACGATCATGAAGTCACGATACACGACCCGCGTCGGGACACGGTTCACCAACTGGACGAGCAAGTTTGCGATACGCACCCGCTGCTCGGCAAAGGTCAGCAGACGGTGGTTGTCCGGTTGCCCGAGCATCTCCCAGTAACGCTTGCTAAGCCGGCAGATCGAGTCATCCGCAGCGATCAGAAACGTCCGGGGTGAGTATCCCATCGTGAGCCAATCGGATCAGTTGAGTGAAGGCGCGACGCGTTCCTTAATGCCGTCGTTTCCGGACGTGGTTAGTCCGAAGCTGCGGGAGGCTCGAGGACGTCGAAAGTAAAATGCACACCATGATACTGCTCAGCAGTATAAATGCCGTTCGGCACGTCGGTTGATGGCGTTCGTACGAGCAGCGTCGTCGCAATATCCAGGGTGGCTCCGCACAGGTTGCACAGCAGGCGGGCCGCATCCCGGAAAACCATGCTCTTGATTTTATCGAGCCCGAAACCCAAGGCGGCGATGTGCTCGCAAAGATATACGCCGCCCCATTGATTGTTGTCGAGCTCGTCGATGTGAGACATCCTCATCAACCGATCGAAGCCGTTATCGTCATCGAGGGCGCACGCGGTCCAGAAGTACATTTCCATGGCGACACGCTTCGCCACGACGATTTGCTCACGTGTGATGGACTTCATTGTGGCCTCGACGGGTCGTGCAACTCGCGAACAAGGTACGTGTAATTTTCTATCATAATCGCCATTATTCCCCCCAGCCGGGAATACATAGTTCCGGGCTTTTGAGTCCTATCAGCCCCCAGACACCCGCTTCGAAGGTGCGTTCTTTATTTTGTAAAGCTTCAAGCTATACCGTGCCGTAGCATCGTATGTATAATGCGCGGCTTTTCTGATGTACGGTAAGAAAGACTTGCAGCGCAGCGCAGCCATTTTCGAGGTTACCCGCCGCACCTTTACGGCTTCATCTCGTATCTCTTTCTGCGAAGTTACTTTGGCCAATCCGATGACCAGGGGCTTCGCATGTTTGTGACGGTCAAGGCCCGGGTCTACACCGACACCACCGGCGTGCACACGGAGCTTCCTGTCCTGCTGACCTCAGCAGGCGTATTGGAGCCGCTGCTCGACTACTGCCTGTATCGCAGTCACGACCGCAGCCTAACCTGGATGGCAAAGGTGACCCGCTCGGTGCGGATGTTCCTTGAGTACCTCCAGACGAATCCAGCCGAGCGCGACACCTATCGTCTGTTCCAGAACTTCGCCCAGCGGCTCTACACCGGGACCTTCGACCGGCAAACCGGGCTCGACCCCAGCGGCTTGTGCTGGGCGCCACGCTCGCCGCAAGATGCCTCGCACGTCATCACCCAACTGTCCGACTTCTTCGATTGGCTCGGCGAAATGCGCCCCGAGGCGGCCAGGTTGAATCCGCGATATGCGGCTGGTGCCTTTGACCGGCAAACCGACGAGGCTGCTTACCAGTACCGACGCAGCAAGGCCTTCCTTGGCCACACCTGGGCAGCGAACGCATCCCCCGCCGGGACCGGGCATCGCGTGCGAGGTCGACGCCTGCCCAGGGTCGACAAGGGGGAGCCGCCCACCTTCCCGGACGAGCGCTTCGAGGAACTGCTGGTCAAGGGATTCTGTGCGGCCGGGCGCCGCGACTATCGGGGCATGCTCGTCACACTGCTGCTGCACGGCGCGGGCTTCCGCGAATCGGAGCCATTCCACCTCTACATCCCTGATGTGTTCCCGGACCCTACCAATCCGACAGCGGCCAAGGTCTTCATCCACCACCCGAGTTACGGTGCCGCGCCCGCCGATTGGCGCGACCAGCGGGGACGGCCGCGTAAAGGCAATCGAGCGGAATATCTGGGCCACCAGTTCGGCCTCGTGCCACGCACCGAGCTGATGGACCGCCGGCACGCGGGCTGGAAGGGCGGCATGCACGACGGCGCCTACTACAAGCAGGCCTACTGGTTCCTGCCCGAGTATGGCGAATGGTTCCTGCACCTCTGGCACCGCTATCTCGAACAGGTCGCACGCGTCGAGCGCAATCACCCCTTTGCCTTTATCAACCTCAACCGCGAACCTCTCGGCGGCATGTACTCGCTCAGCCAGTTCAACAAGGCGCACGCCGCTGCATGCGAGCGCATCGGACTCACGGTGAGCAAGGCGCTGGGCACGACGCCGCACGGACACCGTCACGGCTATGGTCGGCGACTTCGCAACGCGGGCATCGACAAGACGCTTATCCGCCGCTTCATGCATCACGCGTCGCTCGAAAGCCAGGAGGTTTACACACAGGCAAATACGCGAGAGGCACTGGCCGCGCTTGAGGCGGCCGCACAGCGGCTGCGGGGCGGGCAACCATCGAGATATCCGGCCTCAGTCTGACCTGTTCTTGCCTGGCATCGAACTTAACAAGTAAAGAATCCTAATGACTAAGAGAGAGAAAGAGACCGCACCCCTGGCATCCGCCAACCCGGCACATAGGACCAAAAGAGTAAACCGCGAAACGGATATCGCCCTTGGCTGGGTCGAGCGGGACTATCCGCAGCTCGCTGCCTGGCGTGTTCTGGCGATGGAGTGGATGAAAGGCGAAACACGCGGTGTCGCCTTGAGGCTCACGGCGCTAGTAGCCTTCCTTGAACGTTACCTCGTCCAGCAGGGGTTGCCGCTCGATCCGGCGGTGTTCCTGGCGCGCTCCACCGTCCTGCCTGACTTTTACCGGACGACCTGCCCCGATTCGCCCAGCGGCATCAATTACAACAACAGCATCCACGCCTTCCTGCACTTCGTGCTGCTGCGCGGGTTCAGCGAGGCCGACGGCAATGGTCACGTCGTGGTCTCTCCGGCGTTTCACAACCCAGTGCCGCGGATGTCCGGGAGAGGTCTGCCAAGGCGCGACGAAAGCGTGCATTCACCGCTGCCCTACGGCTACATTGATGAGCTGCGGCAGATGCTCGCGGCAGGACCACACTTCCGCGACTGGCAGTGGGCGCAGAGTGCTCTCGGAGTCGAAATCGGTAAACGAGGACCCAGCGGAGCGGACTGGTTCGAGGTGACCGAAGACCAGATTGACCGGAATGACCCGGATTGCGTGTGGCGTGCGCGCCCGATGACGAGAGGTACGCGCCTGGAAATGTGGAGCCCGGTCCGGTGGGTGGCACTGCTCGCGAAACTCATCCTGCCGTTGCGCACGCTGCAGGTCCGCATGCTCGACTCGGGCGAGGCCGATACCTGGCGCTATGCGGCGGGGAAGTGGACGTTGAGTTCGAGCCAGCTCGCACAGGGCAGTGACCGGAGGCCTCTGCAGCAGGGCGTGTTCCGCCGCAGCAACCCGCTCGCCGATGGCGAGGACGTCCCGACCGTGCTTTATATCAACACCAACAAGACTGCCGACATCGCCAGGTCCGGTCCCGAGAAGGGCTATCTGTTTCCGTGGTCCTTCGGTGGACCCGTGCATCAGGATGTCTTCTACTGGCTGGAGAAGCTGCGCAATTGGCAGGAAAAGTACAACCCCGTCTCGCGGCGCACGGCATGGACGGAACTCGATGGTCGCCACATTCCGGCGAAAAGTGACGTGCAACTTGCGAGCTATCCCGATGCCTGCTTCCTGTTCCGCCTGCCCGAGGCCGTCGAGAGCGAGCGTCATCTTCCTTTACCGCGCTTCGGAACGTTGGAGATCTGCTGGTTCCGGTTGCTCGAAGCGCTGGAACTGCAACTTGCTGACCGCGGTGAGACTCATCGCAATGGCTCGCCGGTTCGCTTCCTTCCACCGCCTGAAAAGCAGAATCGCGGAATGACGAGCCTCTTCCCGCTGCACAGCCTGCGCGTCTCCCTCGTCACCGCTCTGGCGCTAGAAGGCCAGGTGCCATTCCCGGTGCTGCAAAAGCTTGTCGGCCACAGCCGACTTCTGATGACGCTGTACTACACCAAGCCCGGCGCGTCGCACATCCGCGATGTACTGCTCGGCGCGGCGGAGCGGCTGGAGGCGAACAAGGAGGCGAGCATCCAGAACTCCCTGCTCGACACGGAGCACGACGAGCTTCTGCAAAAGGCCATCTGCAACAGCGTGGCCAGCCTCGCTGCCGCCATCCCGCAGCATCCGGCCGCGCGTAACCCGGCGGGCTGGATGCCGATGCACCACGGGCTGTGCCTCGTCGGCGGCAACACCAGCGAAGTTCAGGACAACGGTGCAGTGGGCGGGTGCCACAACGGCGGCCCGAACATCGGCACGGCATTAGCCACGAGGTACATGCCCGTTCCGGGCGGCAGCCGGAACTGCGTGCGTTGTCGATGGTTCGTGACTGAGCCGCACTACCTGCCAGCGCTGGCCGCCCACTTCAACACGCTCGCCTACCACTTCGACGAGGCGCGCAACGCCTGTCTTGCTCACGAAAACGCGCTCCAGGACCTGAAAAAACAGAAGGCGGACGCCGAGGACACCGGTGAGCCATTCTCCCGGATGAATGCCTACCGGCAGGCCGAGCGGGTGTGGGAGAGCGCCATGAAGCGCTTCAGCGACCTCGCCGAAGACCTCGTCGCCTGCTGGCGTCTCATCGAACGGTGCAAGGCTGCGCTTGAAGGCCCGCAGGGCGACGGTGCCCAGTTGGTGGCCGCCGGCGCAGAGAGTGACGTGCATATCGCCTTCGAAGAAACGGAGTCGGAATTGCTCCAGCTCGCCGGCGTGTGCGAAAACGTCGAGGTCTACCCTGACATCGAGCCCGGCAAGGCGGTGTTCCGCCGCAGCCAGCTGCTCGATGCCGTGCTCTATCGCGAGGACCTGCCGCCGTTGTTCATGCTGATGAGTGAAGACGAACAGCTTTACATCGGCAACGCCTTCATGCGCCGCCTTGCCCGGAAGATGAATCCGGCGAATCCCGCGCTGGGCCAGCGGGAGACGATTCGCATGATGGATGCCGGCCTCAGCCTCAGCCAGCACTTCGGCGTGGACCTCGCTTCCCTTCTGCCAGCAACGACTATCGCCCAGACGCTCTCGGGAGAGGAAGCGTGAAGGGCGCTCCGGACATCCACCCCGACGCGGTCCTCGAGTCTCTGCTTGCCAAGGGTGGGCGCTCGAACCGGCGAGCAAATCTGGCAAGGATGCATGACCTCTGCCGCAGACAGCATGAGGCGGGCTCGCGCGACTTCTCGCTGCCCGCCATCGGCCGCCTGGCAGAAGCCGAAGGCATCATGAAGGGGCGTGCCCTCTACAACGCCCAGTCGGTCGACTACAAGGCACTGATTGAAGCTTGGGCCGCCTACTCTGGGCCACCCGCGCCCAAGACGCCGAAGACGTTGGCAAGCCACGAATATCTGATGCGTATCGAGGACCCGGCCATCCGCTCCATCATGCAGTCCATCATCGCAGAACGCGACAAGCTCAAGGCGCAACTCAATGTGCTGAAAGCCAATGCGCAAGTGACGGTGGACCGGCGCCCACTCGGCTCGACCGTCGCGGCTGCATCCGGCTCGCAACCGGTGACCGTGCTCGCTATGGCCGCACAGTTCACGCCTTCTGAGCTCGAGGCCTTGCAGAAAGCGGTTTCGGCCGACTTCCTCGAAGCACGCGGCCTGTGCGAAGGTAGTCACGGCGAAATCGTCAACGCGCGCGGCCGGACAGTGTTTGAGGTAGGGTTCGCGCGGGCGATTCGAAAAGTGCTTGCGTAGGCAATGCAAAAACTAAAGGAGAACAACATGAGTGTGGCTTATTACCTTGGCTGCATTGAATCCGGGAAGTATGTGTGGGTCGGGGCACTGGGTCCGAACTGCCAAGCTATGCCGGAAGGGCATGCCGACGCGATATCGCGATTTGCGCTGGCCCATCGTGGCAAGCCGCTGGTTGTGGTGAGTGATACCCATCCTATCCTTGATGATGGCAAGGAGTGGGAAGCATCGCCCGGGACATAACATGCCCAAAGGGAACGCCACCAAACCCCCTAACGTACGAATGACGTAATAGAAAAGCGCCAGTGTTGTCGCCGGCGCTTGGAAGTTTCGGTGCGTTACGATGTATTTATACATCGCAAGGCTTAGATGCTTTAAACACCGCCATAACTGAATTCCTCGCCACTTACCCGAGAACTATGTACCGTTAGGGTATAAGTCGGCCGCTGGTTATTAAAATGGCGTCTATCTGTGCCGATTTAGCATAAGCGTGTTCGGCCTCGACGTCAGGCTTTTCGCGCACCGAACGCTTGATCGAACTGCTGGGCACGCCGGACCTCGTCGCTGTGCAAGTAGGTCGACGTCGTCGAAATCGACGCATGACGGAGGTTGTCGCGCACCATGATCAGTTCGGCGCCCCGGGCCAGCGCGTGCGTGGCATGCGTGTGGCGCATCCAGTGCGGGCTCGCGAGGCGCAGTTTCTCGGCCGTCGCCGGCCGTTCGTCCTGGATCACGTCGGCCGCCAGCCGAAAGAATCGTCGCAGCACGCGCCAGAGCCGTGTGCTCTCGATGCCCGTGCCGTCCTCCTCGAGGTTCGCGACCAGCGGTGTGGCCGGGTCCCAGCGTGTCGGCGTGACCGGCAGTCTGCGCTGTACCAGAAACTGATCCAGCGCGGTTCGTGCCAGCGCCGGCAACGCCACCTTGCCGGGTTTGCCGCCCTTGCCGACCACGTGCAGCCAGTGATCGCCCTGTTCGTCGCGCCGGATGTCGCCGAGCGTGGCGTCGACGAACTCGCTGGCACGCAGGCCGGTCGCGTAACCGAAGTCGAGCAGGAAGCGCAGGCGTTGGGCGGCCGGTGTGCTCCAGCCATACGACCATTCGAGCCCGTCAGCCAGCGCGCGGATCAACAGCCACTCGCCTTCGGTGAAGCCACGGGCAACGTCCAGCCCCGTGCGCGCGGCGGCACCGCGCACCTTGACGCCCGCAAAGGGATTCGCCAGCACGTAGCGTTGCTCGATCAGCCAGCGGAACATCGCCGACAGGACCGTGAGTGCGTACGCCGCCGACCGTGCTGACAGCGGGCCGCTGAACGGCCGCCATTCGATGCTCTGTCGCGGCCGCGACGGTCCCACCCAACGTTCGCGCGGTGTCGGCCGTCGCAAGAATCCGCGGTACGCGATCGCATCGTCGGTCGTCAGTGACGACAACGCCCGGCCGCGTTCGACAATGGCCCACAGAATCAGCCGCTCGGCCTCTTTTCGATAGGCGCGCTGGGTCGCCGGCGACTCGTGCAGGTACAGCCAGGACTGAATGGCTTCATAGTCGTTCGACGCGCTCAGCAGGCAAGCCGCCTGCGGGGCCCGGAACAGTCCGCGCGAGCCATCGACCTCGTGCGGCACACAAATCTGCTCCCACGGCACGATGGTGCTGGCCGATACCGTGACGATCAAAGCGCGCGCGCGTTCGGTCAGGGCCGGGTGTGCGGCGAAGAACGATTCGACCTGTCGCGCGCCAGCGACGCCGAGACCGTCGATCGCCGACCACCAGCGGCGGCGTCGAGGAATCCGCACGGTCAAATCCGCGAGCGTTCGGATGCCGTGGGCCTGCAGGGCTGCCACGATGCGTGGCGGTAACCATGTGCCAATCTCGTCAGATATGTGCGGCTCGGGCACAGGAAGGTACCGCAGAGTGTCGATGGCCCGGGCAACGACGTCCGCCACCGCTTTCGAAGGACGGTCGACAAACGCGGCAGCCAAGTCTTCGCGATGACGAGCTCGCGCAAACGTGACGAGTCGCCGGCGGATGCGGCCGAGGATTCCGCGCGATGAGTCTCCTGCGTCCCGGCGATCACCGAGATAGCGTGCAACGGCGGTCCGCGCGTCCACGCCGGCGTACCAGGCTCGCAGTGCGGCGAGCTCCGCTTCGTTCGGGAAGTCGGAGCCGGTGTCGTCGACGGGAAGGGTCTCACGCGTTTTCATGATCACCAGTTTAGATATTTTTCAAGTATGGGCAGATAATATCCCTTATCTCCTCATTCCTGTTATTACGCTGACAATTTACTTTCAATCATCGCCGTCAGGTACCTGCAGCCGCCGCAATCGGCGAGCGCTTGCCGGCCACTGGGGTACCGTCAAGAAACGGACTTTTTCGTACGCCAAGGCCAAGGCACTGGCGATTTGGCCGCCCGCAACGGCCTGAAGCGCCCTTTCGCGCCGCGTTTGTTGGCGTGCCAGACATAATCACCGGTCAGGTTGATGTGGTTCGACCCGACTGGCCCAGGGTTGAGGTCGCTGGCGCGATAGCGCTGGCGTTGCGTAGCACGTAGTTTTCGGCCAGCGACATGGTGCCGCCCAGCGCCTGGAAATGAGACCAGCTCCCGGGATCCAGGTAAACGATGGTTTGATGTGGTTTGTGGAGTTGATGGACGCCGGCCACCGCTTACTAGATTGGACCCTGATCACCGAAGTGGGTTATCCACGGCAGAACGGCCTTGATGCGGGCCTGCGCGAACTGGGGCGCATCGAGCGCACGCTGCCCACGCTCAAGTGGCTCCAGGACCCGATGTTGCGTCGGCGTGTATCCGCCGCCCGCAACTCGCTCGCACGTGTTGTGTTCTGGCTCTCATACGAGCGATCCCGGATCTCGCCCAGGCGGCAAAAGAACAGATGCGTTAGCAGGTTGCCCTCGACGCACTGCTGTTGTCGCATGGCAGCGACCGCCCGTTCGAAATATACGGTGTTCCACAAGGTGATCGCGGCCACCAGCGTCCGGCGACATCGTGTCGCACCACGAACCGAACGATTACCCCTTGAATCGAAATTCCTTGACCTTCCCAATGTGTGAAGGTCAAAAATGGTCACTGCTGCCGTTTGAATGGCCGTTTCGAGAGGGGAAAACGATGAATATCGGCGAGGTTGCGAAGTCGTCGGGCATTTCGGCCAAGATGATTCGTCATGATGAGGAAACAGGCCTGATTCGGGCTGCCACCCGGACAGGAGCGAACTATCGGGCGTATACGGCGAGGGATGTCCAGGTGCTGCGCTTCGTCTGGCAAGCCCGGCATCTTGGTTTTTCCACGAAGCAGATTGTGGTGCTGCTCGCCCTTTGGGAGGACCGCAGCCGGTCCAGCAGCGAGGTCAAACGGCTCGCGAATGAGCATATTGCCAACCTGAATCTACGCCTTCAGGAACTGGAGGAAATGCGGGATACGCTCAAGCATCTGGCAGCCCACTGCAAAGGGGACTCACGCCCTGACTGTCCGATTCTGGAGAAACTGGCTGGCGAGGCGCATTGGCGACCCGTTGAGCTGACCTGCATCGGAAGATCGTAACTGAAAAGATTCAACGAAGCGGAGATGGAAAATGGAACTGGCAATCAAGGATATGACCTGCGGGCACTGCGCGGGTGTTGTAACGAAGGCGATCAAGGAAGTCGATACGGCTGCACAGGTGACCGTCGACCTTGAAACGCGGTTCGTGCACATCGAGTCGTCACGCGAGGCGGACGAATTTCTTTCGGCGATACAGGAGGCCGGATATAGCCCCTCCGTGCTCGCATGAGCTCGCACATCTGACGGTCGGGCTACGAAATTTCTGACTCAATGGTTTCTCGAGATCCGCCGGGCTCAGTGGTGGATAATCACACCGACGGCCGCGCGTTCCCGCGCACATGTGGAACGAGTACGCTGGTCGGTCGGCGTCGCCGCAGCAGACCGTACCGGCCAACGTGACCAACGGACGGCACGACCGGCGACGCAATTTGTGCACGATGTGAAAGGCAACACGGAGCACGGAAAATGAGCGAACAGCGTAACCACGGCGAAACTTCTCACGACCATCTGAACGCGAGCCACGGCGTGGGCGGCCACCATGACCATGCTGCGCGAGCCGCGCAAGGTCAGGCCAACGGGGATGCTGATGGCAATCATGCGGCTCACCACGGACATGGTCACGGTGAGATGTCCGAAGGTACGAACGCCGCGCTCAGGGACCCGGTGTGCGGCATGTCTGTCAATGCGGATTCGCCATTCCGCAGCGAGCTTGACGGACGCCCGTACTTCTTCTGCAGTGAGTCATGTCAGAAGAAGTTTCGGGCGGACCCGTTGAGATATGTCAAACCGACGACCAGCACGCCGGTTGAGGCCGCGCCGGCGGGCTCGATATACACCTGCCCGATGCATCCGGAAATTCGCCAGGACCATCCTGGCAACTGCCCGAAGTGCGGCATGGCCCTGGAGCCCCTGTTGCCCAGTCTCGAGGATGAAGAGAGTCCCGAACTGACGGATTTTCGCCGCAGGTTCTGGTGGACACTGCCGCTGACGGCCGTGGTGTTCGTGCTGGCCATGTTCGGCCATCGGCTGGGCTGGATGGAAGCGTCCACACAAAGCTGGGTCGAACTGGTTCTCTCGACTCCGGTTGTCGCGTGGGCGGGCTTGCCGTTCTTCCAACGTTGCATCCGGTCGTTCATCAATCGAAGCCCGAACATGTGGACGCTCATCGGACTTGGTACGGGAGCAGCCTACGTTTATAGCGTCATCGCGACCGTTGTTCCGGGCGTCTTCCCGGAGGCCTTTGCCGCACATGGTCGAGTGGGCGTGTATTTTGAGGCTGCGGCCGTCATTATTTCGTTGACGCTAGTCGGGCAACTGCTCGAACTGAAGGCACGGTCACAGACGTCCGCTGCGATCAAGGCATTGCTGGGACTGGCCCCGAAGACCGCGCGGCGTATCAACGCCGATGGCACAGAAGAGGACGTTCCACTGATTCACGTACACGTCGGCGACCTGCTTCGCGTGCGGCCCGGCGAGAAGGTTCCGGTCGACGGCGTTGTGACGGATGGTTCCAGCTCCCTCGACGAGTCCATGATTACGGGCGAAGCTATTCCCGTCAGCAAGCGAGTGGGTGACCATGTCATCGGTGCGACCATGAATGCCTCCGGAAGCCTCATCATTAAATCGGAGAAGGTCGGCTCCCAGACCGTGCTGGCACAAATCGTCCAGATGGTCGCGCAGGCGCAGCGTTCCAGGGCGCCCATGCAGCGCATGGCTGACAAGGTCGCAGAAGTCTTTGTCGTCGCGGTGGTCAGCGTCGCCATCCTGACGTTCTTCGCCTGGGGATTTTTCGGACCCGAGCCAAGCTGGGTCTACGGGCTGATCAATGCCGTGGCGGTGCTCATCATCGCGTGTCCCTGCGCGCTTGGACTGGCCACCCCCATGTCCATCATGGTCGCGAGCGGTAAAGGCGCATCAAACGGGGTGCTTTTTCGGGATGCGGCTGCAATCGAGAACTTCCGGAAGGTCAACACGCTGATCGTCGACAAGACAGGCACCCTGACCGAAGGTCGTCCTGCCTTCGAACGCTCAATCGGCGTGAACGGATATTCGGAAGACGAGGTGCTCCGGCTCGCGGCCAGCCTTGACCAGGGCAGTGAACACCCGCTCGCCGCGACCATTGTAGATGCAGCCCGTCAGCGACAACTTCCATTCGCGAAGGCGGAAAACTTCGAGTCGAGTACCGGGATTGGCGTGCGTGGAACCGTTGGCGAACGAAAGCTTGCACTTGGCAACACGGCCCTGATGCAGGCCGAGGGTATCGACATCGAAGCACTGACCAGCAAAGCCGATGCACTGCGAACACAAGGGGCGAGCGTTATGTATCTCGCCGCCGATGGGCAACTGGCTGGATTGCTCGCGGTTTCGGACCCAATAAAGGGTACGACATCCGAGGCACTGGCCCGGCTCAAGGAAGACGGCATCCGCGTGGTAATGGCGACGGGCGACGGTGTCGTGACGGCTAGGGCCGTCGCGACGAAGCTCGGCATCGGGGAGTTCCATGGCGAGGTCAAACCTGCCGACAAGCTGGCGTTGGTGACGAAATTCCAGCAAGAAGGCAAGGTCGTCGCCATGGCCGGTGACGGTATCAACGATGCGCCTGCGCTTGCCAAGGCGGATGTGGGCGTCGCGATGGGAACCGGCACCGATGTGGCGATGAGCAGTGCACAGGTGACCCTCGTCAAGGGGGACCTGCGCGGCATCGCGCGAGCTCGGGACCTGTCCGAAGCGACCATCGGGAACATGAAGCAGAACCTCAGCTTCGCATTTGTGTACAACGCGCTGGGTGTGCCACTGGCGGCAGGGGTGCTCTATCCGTTCACGGGCTTATTGCTATCACCCATGATTGCCGCGCTCGCCATGAGCCTGAGTTCGGCATCGGTTATCACCAACGCGCTACGGCTGCGGAACGTGAAAATTTGACTTTTCGCAGATGAAACCGGCGGTATTGACCGCTGCGGTCATGAACGTAACCCATGAAACCAGGGGCACCCCATGTCGCTATCTCGCCGCAAATTCCTGCTGACCTCCGCTGCCGCCGCCACGGCCGTGCTAACCGGATGCGCAGAATGGCCCTCCAGCGGTTCAAAAGAAGTCGCGAACGGAAATGTGAGCCGTACGTCGCGTCGTCTTGTTGTCGACACCCGTTCGATTGAGGTCAACGGCCGTGCCGCGACGGTGTATGGGCTGCATCAGCCGGACGGCACGCGCGGCCTGTTCCTCAACCCGGGCGAACGCTTTGCCGTGGAGCTGGACAACCGCCTGCACGAACCTACCATTGTCCACTGGCACGGGCAGACCCCTCCGTCTGATCAGGACGGCGTAAGCCAGTTCGGCGTGCCGGCGCTTCAGCCAGGCGAGCGACGAGCATATGATTTTGCCGCGCGCCCCGGCACCTACTGGATGCATTCCCATCACGGGTTCCAGCATCAGAAACTGCTGGCTGCCCCTTTGATCGTGCGCACGGCCGATGAGGTCCGGGCCGACCGCCAGGAGGTGACGATCTTCCTGGAGGATTTCCTGTTCCGCGATCCCGCCGAAGTATTCGCAGACCTGCAAAAGGGCAAGGCCGACTCGATGGGGGCCATGACGGGTCAGAAGTCGGGCGAAACGCCCCGCAGCATGGCGCGTATGCCCGGCATGGGGGGTATGGCCGGCAGCAGCATGCCGGGTCACATGCCAGGTCACATGCCAGGCATGAAAATGGATCTTAACGATGTCGACTTCGAT
Organism: Burkholderia sp. BC1; assembly: GCF_052683555.1. Classification (NCBI taxonomy): domain Bacteria; kingdom Pseudomonadati; phylum Pseudomonadota; class Betaproteobacteria; order Burkholderiales; family Burkholderiaceae; genus Burkholderia; species Burkholderia sp. BC1. The sequence continues at coordinate 405 of NZ_JBQYLP010000060.1, read as the reverse complement.
GCCTATCTCGCCAACGGCCGCACGCTCGACGACCCGGAAATCATCCGGGTCGAGCAAAGCGGAAGAGTTCGCTTGCGTATCATCAACGGCGCTTCGTCCACGAATTTCCACATTGACCTCGGCTCGTTGCAAGGTACGGTCGCGGCGGTCGATGGCAACGCCGTGCAGCCGCTGACAGGCAGCCGCTTTGGTTTGGCGATGGCCCAGCGGATTGATATTCTCGTTGACCTGCCCAACGGGACCGGAGCCTGGCCGATTCTGGCAGTACGGGAAGGAGCCCGACAACTGACGTTGCCCGCGAATTTCGGATCCCTTAGCTGAGTGAGATTATGCCACCCGTTGGTTCTGGGCAGCGTACCAGTCCCGCTCGAACTGCATCGGACTGACGTAGCCCAACGTCGAGTG